>JBAYVY010000103.1:0-10299 GCA_041674345.1 Phycisphaeraceae bacterium
ACCGGCTCCGCTACGGCTGCGGGCTGCGCCCTTGCCTCCGCTGCGCCGGTCCCGGCGAACCACAACACGGGACACTTCTACTGAGTCCAAACAGGGGACATTTCTACTTGAGTTGCGACAGGGCGATTCCGGTACGAAACAGCGATCGCCTATTGATCGCCATTTCGTCCAAATCCACCAACGCTGTTTTTCGCTCGCTCCACGGGATGTCTAACCGTACACACAAACTCTCGAAGCGACTTTCCAGCGAAGACTCCATTGAAATGATACGCATTGCGCATCCACGCTGTTCAACGGCGCGGAGGTTATATCGAACCACCCGATTGGTATCGAGTACCTCAATACCTTCCATCTTTTTCAAATCTGCCACACCCCCATCAAGAACCCAAACGCTTGCATAATCAGGCGTTTTCCCCAAATCCAACTCACTCGGCTCAAATGCGAAATATGCGGCCACATAAGGCGACAATGTCCAATCCAAAATCAACGTCGGAAGCCCATGATGTCTCCCAAGAAACTCCCATTCTTCGGGTTCGTCCGGGTGGTCGTTGGTCAGGAGCCCGTAAGAGTTTCGACGAAACTCCGCGACCAATTGCGACGCACGTTCGCTTCTCTCCTCGTCTCGCGGTGCTTTTCGCCAACGCTCCAATGAAGTCTCCAGCTTCATTGTTGCGTCAGGTTGACCTCGAAACCACATCCTATCTCGAATATCTTGCGACCATGTCAACTACTGGCGCGCAATTCGACGCTTGAAGTCCGCCCAATCTTTCAATTGCTCTGACTTTATGGCCATTCAAGCCCCAACGACGCTAACCACCACTCGCCCCGATGAAGCACTCAACTCGTATCATACCAACCCCGCGGAGCCGGTGGCGATGGGTTGCGTCACGTATTCGCGCGGGTCGGTGATTTTGCCGCGCAGCGCAGAGGCGGCGACGGTGAGGGGGCTGGCGAGATAGACGCCGGCTTCCTTGTGGCCCATGCGACCGGGGAAGTTGCGGTTGGTCGTGCTGATGCAAACCATCGGCTCGTTCAATCGACCGAACGTATCCTTCGGCCCGCCCAGACATGCGGCACAACTCGCGGCCCCGACGTTGCAACCGGCGTCGAGCAATACTTGCTCGATGGATTTGCTGTCGGGGGGGGATGCTAAGCCGCGAGCGGCTTGGCCCAGGGGCAGGCCGTGGATGTTCAATCGCTTCATGTCGGCATGCACTTCGGTGGAACCGGGCACGACGAACGTCGGCACCTTCACCTTGTTGCCGTTGAGAATCGCGGCGCTGAAGATCATGTCGGTGATCTTGCCGCCGGTGCACGAACCGATGTAGGCGCGGTCGATTTTGACATCGGCGCAATTGCGGGCGGTGTCTTTGTTGTCGGGGCTGTGCGGCTTGGCGACCATCGGCTCCATCGTGCCGAGGTTCCAGGCGAATTCGTAATCGTATTTCGCGCCGCTCTGTTCCTTGACGACTTCCCAGTCGGGGCGCGTGGAACGGGCGCGAACGTAAGCGATGGTTTTTTCATCGACATCGCAGATGCCGTTCTTTCCGCCGGCTTCGATCGCCATGTTGGTCAGCGTCATGCGGTCTTCGAGCGTCAGCGAGGCGACGCCTTCGCCGGTGAAATACATGCTTTTGTAGGTCGCGCCGCTGACGCTGATCTGACCGATCACGGCAAGGATCAAATCCTTCGCCGTGAGATACGGCGGAATCTCGCCGTGAAAAGTGAACTTCATGGTGGGCGGGACTTTGAGCCAGGTTTTGCCGGTGCCGAGTGTGAATGCCGCATCGGAATTGCCGACGCCTGTGGCGAACTGGCCGAACGCGCCGGCGGTGCAGGTGTGGCTGTCGGTGCCGAGCAGAATCTCGCCGGGACGCAGGTGGCCCTCTTCGGGAAGCGCCTTGTGACACACGCCCTTGTATTTGGTATTCCGGGGGTCACGATACGGACTGGGCATGCCGGGGGTCATGCTCACGAAGTCGGGGTCGTAGTAATACTTCAGCCCCTGCTCCTTCACGAAGTCGCGGAGGATTTGGATATTGCGATGGCAGATTTCATCGGCGGTGAAGATGTAGTGATCGGGAATGATGACCACGCGGTCGGCGTCCCAGACCTTGGCGTGTTCGCCGAACTCGCGTTTGAAGATGCCGATGGTGCCCGGCCCGCAGACATCGTGGGTCATCAGGACATCGACATCGACCCAGATGTTATCGCCGGGATCGACGCGCGATTTACCGGCATGACGTGCGAGAATCTGTTCGGTCATGGTCATGCCCATGAGCGTTACTCCTGCGGGAAAAAAGGACGAAACAGCCGTCGCCGCAGAGGGCGACAAGGCGGGGTATTGTAGCGATGACAGGGGTTGGGGACTAGGGGCCGCGGTGGACGGAGGCGGCGGCTCGTGGGAGGATAAAACAAAGACCGGAGGTACACCGATGGGACTGGATGTATTGGTCATGCCGATCTGGAAGTTCAAGGCGGGGGACTTGTCGTTACCGGTGCAAAAATTGGAGACGGATGTATTCGTGATCGGTCTGGACGGCACATTGCAAAAAATCGACAATCGCCCACCGGGTGTCGTCAGGCGATGGAAAGCCCGGTTGTCGGTGAAAAAACTTCGCCGGGAAATTGAACGTGAACTTGGTCACGCGGTGGAATGGAATGACGCCGGCGATGTTGTTTACCGCGAGCAAGCCCCCTGCGGTTTTGAGGGATTGCGCGCTTACGCCAAGTGGCTGGACCACCGCGATCTGCTTCCGACATTCGGCCCGCCGCCGCAAGACAATTACTACAAGCACCCGGCGATGCTGGCGAAGGAGGGCCGGCCCCTTACCTATCCGCAACTGGTCAACCATTCGTGTCACAGTGGATATCTGCTTCCGATTGAACTCGAACGGGTCGTGTATGTCGAACCGCACAAAATCCACGCATGGACATTCAAACATTCCGTCGGTTCCTCACCGCGACTGCATGAAGAATTGCGACGGTTATCAGGTGTCCTGGGCATTGAGGGCGGATATGTGTGGCAAAATGATGACCCGCTCGCCGCGATCAAAACGGCTTGTACGCAGCTTTACGAAATCACCCGGATCAGTTGCGAAAAGAATCTTCCGGTCGTTTTCTACGGTTGACGCGACGGCCCCCTCACCAGAGCACCGGAGACTGAAGCCGGTAACGCGATCACAAAGTCGCTGCCTTTGCCGACTTCGGTATGCAGCGACAACGTTCCGCCGTGTTCCTCGGCGATGCGTCGGCTGACGGCGAGTCCCAGTCCTGTGCCGCCCTTTTTCGTCGAGAAATACGGCTCAAAAACGCGATGCGCCTTTTCCGCCGCGATACCGGGGCCGGTGTCGATGATGTGAATTTCGACGGCATCACCCCGCCGGTCGGTTCGCACGAACAGGTCGCGCGCCCCGCCGTGCGGCGACTGGTCGTAACGGGCCTGTACCATGGCCTGCGTGGCGTTGATGAGCAGATTGAGCATCGCTTGTTTGAGCAACGTGGCGTCGGCGTTGACCGGGGGCAGCGCCGGGTCGAGTTGTGTGCGCAGCATCACGCCGGACTGCTCGGCCTGGGGCGAATAGAAATCCGCCACCTGATCGATCATCTCGTTCAGCGACACCGGCTGGCAATCCAGCTTGATCCGCCCGGCATACTTGAGGAAGTCTTCGAGGATGTCGCGCAACCGTTCGGCCTCGGCGGTCACGGCGTCCATGCGCCGGCGAATGCGACCGGCCTGCGGCTCGGCCAGTTCCATGTCGTTCAGCGATTCGCGCAGCAGTTGGAGGTTCAGGCCGATGGTCGATAGCGGGTTTTTGATTTCGTGCGCCAACCCGCCGGTGAGCGTGCCGAGTTCGGCCAGTCGCTCGGCCCCGCGCGCCCGCTGCTCAAGCCGACGGACACGCCGCTCGGTGCGCCGGCGAACAAGCATCGCCAGCGGAATGATCGCCGCGATGCCGATGCTGACACCGATCAATAGCCAGTGCAAGGTGTTCACGAAGGCATGATACCCCAAAGCCGGTGGGACTTAAGTCCGACGGACGGGACAGGCGCGCACCGCGAGTGGGATGGAACATTGGAACAAGCGGTAAGTGGGCATCAGGCGTTGGTGGACGCTTGCGAAGTATTGACTTCGACCCCTGAAGTGACCCCTGAATGGTCGCCGCCCGCTTTGACGATCAGGCGTTGCACCGTGCGGGCCTGCCAGCCCTTTTCCCCCTGGACCAGATCGTAATCGACTTCCTCGCCGTCTTTGAGCAGACGGAAGCCGTCGGTCTGGATATGGGAGTAATGCACGAACACGTCCTGGCCGTCAGGTCCGACGATAAAGCCAAAGCCCTTCTTCGGATCGAACCACTTTACCTGACCACGAATGGCCATAACACAGTCCTCCACAGAATGTGGGCCGCACCGAAATGCGGATCCCCCTAACTGAAACCATCAGGCCCGTTGTTGACGATTTGCCGGACCTGTAACGTACTCCCATTGCACGCGGCTGCCGGAGGATATGTCAAACCGGCGATATGAACCGCATGGCGGCATCCTCCAATATACCCCCCGCTCCGCAAGTTAGCCAGCGATTTTTTCGCCATCCTGTTATTTTTCGACAATTCGCTCCCCAATCCCCTTCCCGGTCAAAAAACATCGTTCAGGCCTATCAACCGGCCACGGATGCCACCCGACAGGCGGGTTTCAACCCGCAGGGCAAACGCAAGTAGCGTGATGGAGGATTCGAGTTTGCGGTTTTCAGGCTTTAACCGCAAACCGCAAACGGCAAACCGTAAACTCACCTGTTTCAATACGCTACTTGCGTTCGCTCTGGTTCCAACCCGTGATACGACATCCGGGCAAAGCACGGCCTTGCATGACAGCTTAAAATCGGGATGCTTGGGTGCATCATTCAACGGGCCGCGGTGTCATCCTGGATGACGCTACATCAATTTCATCACACCCCGCACACGTTCACGGATCAAACCATGAAGGACACCGCCACCGCCACCGACGCGGCTTTGCTGGACCGCTACATCGCCGACGCCATGCGGTCGGCTATGAACTGAATGAAGTCGGCGAGCTGTCACTGACCGCCGAGCAATTCCAGCGGATCAGCGACAACCTGCCCGCGTGGTTTCGCCAACACCTCGAACCGCGGGTCCGGCAATCAATCAACGCCGGTCGGCCCGTGCTGGCGGTGTCGGATTTTGGTTTCGTCATCACCGGCTACGACAGCGCGACCGATCAACCGCCGATCTGGGGCCGATGCGCCCGCACGACCACCGGCGAAATCAGCCGCTGCGCCGACTGGCCGTGGGGCATCATCGTGTTGGGCGAACCAACGGATGCGATGGATGCCGGCGCAGCCGATATCGCCGCGTTGCGATACGCCCTGTCGTTGATCCGCGATCAGGCCGGGCCGTTCGAGCCGCAGTGGCGCGATCGCCGCTTCACCGGCCAAAAGGCGTTCGCCGCGTGGGCGGCCCTGCTGCGCAACATGAATGAGCCGGTCGAAGATCGCCATCACGCCAACATGCGGGTTCGACTCATCGAACAGCGCACCGCCGCCGTCGCTTACCTCCGCGACGTCGCATCACGGCAGCCCAACCGGACCGCCGATGCCCTGCGACAGGCGGCGATGAAATACGAAAACGTCATCGACCAACTCAACGCCATGAATACCGACGGTTTGTCCGAACGCATCGAAGCTCGACGCGCGCTGGCCGACGAGATTGACCGCATCGCCGCGATCGAACTCCAGGCCGCTCAACTCATGGAAAAGGCGATCACTCAATGACCGCGACTCTGACACTGACCGGCATCGGCGATGAAGTCAACGACGCCCGCCTGTTCCATCAGCCGCTGGGAGCATGACGGCTGGCGCACCTGTTTCAAGCGAGGCCGTCCACCAGATGATTGAACAACCCGAATTCGGGATAAATGAATATCCCGAAAAAAGTCACCCAAGTCGGCTTGCGATTTGGGGGGTCCGTCGATGACTTTGTTTTCAGTGAAAACAAAGTCATCGACACCCGCATTTCATTCGGAAAATACCGGTGAAAATGCGAATTGGGCCGGGCGGAGAACGCCGGCTGAAACGAGCCGGGCGGCTTCGCGGGAGGCGGATTTGGCGTGCTGATCCCGAACTCGGGTTAACATGAAGGGCACGAAGAAAGGATCGTATTTAACTTAAATACGATCTCTCGACTTCGTGCTTCTTCGTGTTCTTCGTGCTTGTTTTCACGGGAAAACAGGGGGTGTGGACGAATTCAAACCCCGCGTGGCATGTCATGCACCCTCAGCCGCTCGCGGCTTCGCGCCGCCGGAAACTGACCGCGCCTCGTTTCCCGCCAGTGCCTTCCGGGGTCAATGAAAACGCCGATCCACGATCAGGTGAATCGGCGAAGGAGGAGGAAGAAAATCAGTTTATCAGCGGCCCCGCCCCCGAAAGGCGATCATCATTGAGCCGAGGGTCAGCAGGCCGAGCGTCGCCGGTTCGGGAACTTCACGCAGTTGATAGGCGTTGAGCTGGATGCCGCGGTTATTGGTGGGATCGGAACCCAAAACGCTGATGACTTGCGTGGCGGCGTCCGCCGTGAACGTGCCGATCACATACTGGCCCAGTTTACCCCAGGCGTTGCCGACATTCACATCCAGCGCGTCGCTGACGTTGCCGGCTGTGAACTGGTCGGTGGCGGTCCATGCGTAGCTGGCGCTCCGCGAATCGTTCACAAAGAACTGCACACGGTACGGTGTGCCGGGCGTGAGGTTCAGCAGGGTGTAAGTCGCGGTCTGGTTCGCGCCGATCTTGAACACCGCCGAAGTGAGCAACGACTTGTAGTTATCCGACAAGCCGGTGTACGGCGCGGCGCCGCCGTTGAACCCGTCGAAATTGCCCCAGGAAGCGGAGGGTGTTCCGACAGCCAGGGTGATGTCGCCCGCGCCGGCACCGGAGGACCATGAACTGCTGGACGGTGACACATCAGCGAAGGTCACGCCGTTGACGGTGGGTGCCTCGCCGCCGACTTCTGCGGGGTCAAGGGGGAGATTGTTGAAGTTCAGCGCCCGCACCAGTGTGCCGACCGTGTCCACATCGGTGTCGCCGGCGATGTTCTGGGCGCTTTGCCAGGTGATCGTCGCCGCGTTCGAGACGCCGGCTCCAGCCAGCATCAACACCGTACCGCACATCGCAACTTTCGCATTCCACATTTTCATGACAGTCTCCTCAAAAAGGGGTTTCTTGATTTCGGCGGGATTCGCCGGTTTTTCCTATTGCATGTCCGCCGGCGCAGCGGTGCTGACGCGGGCGATGAATTCGGGTTCCAACAGAATGTCCAGGTCCTGGGAAACAGGTTTGTCCGCCAGCATATCCATGACGCGCTGGGTGGCGTACCGGCCGATGGCGCGCAGCGGATGTGTCAACGTCGTCAGCCCCGGTGAAAGAAACAGGATGTCGTTGAAGCCCATCACCGACACCTCGCGGGGCACGTCGATGTTCAGTTCCCGGCAGGCCCACAGCAACGCCTGCGCCTGATGTTCGGAGTTGTAGCACCAGATCGCCGTGGGCCGATCCGCCTGCGCCATCCACGCCCGCGCCGACGCCAGCGCCGCGGCGAAGTACGGTTCGCGCAACGGACGCTCCGCCGTCAGCTCGCTGGTGTGAACCCGCGGCGAGACGCCCGCGTCGGTCAGCACTCCGCTGAATCCCTCCCACATCGCCCGCGCATCGGGATTGTGCAGGTAACGGTCGTGGGTGAAATGTGCGATCCGGCGATGGCCCAGCGAGAACAGATATTCGGCGGCCATCCGCCCGGCGGCGTACATGTCCGTCCGAACCGCCGGCAGTGAGGGAATCGAATGATTGAACACTTCGACGATCGGAATGCCCCGCCGCTGGAAGTTGAGTATCTGATCCGCGTTTTCGCGCGTCTCGGTGCCCGAAACGATCAATGCCTCCACCCGGCGATTGACACTATTGCGGCAGTGCGTTTCCTCGTCTTCCGCGCCGCTGTGCGAGTAGAAAACAATCGAATACCCATGCTGATCGCAAACGTCCTGAACCCCCGCGACGATATCGGGAATCACCCAACTGCTTTCCGACTGCGAAACCAGCAGGCCGATCATATGGGATCGCTGCTGGGCCAGTCCGCGGGCGTTGTGATCGGCGTGGTAATTCATGGTTTTGGCCGCGGCCTTGACCCGCCGCACCGTTTGCGGATGGAAACCCCGCGTCTTGCCGGACAGGATACAGGACACCGCGGCCTGCGAGACATCCAGCGAAGCGGCGAGTTGTTTTTGTGTCAACGTACTCATTTTTCTCAAACCGACGGACGGGGCCTTTCGTTTCAAAACCGTCAAACGGGCCAAATCCGTCAAAAACACACTTTTTAATACGTATAAATCACAAGCATAAAATACACCGTGAAACGCCTTTGTCAAGTAAATTGCCCCCGTTTGAAGAGGATTTTTTTCCAGATCGCCGGAAATCAACAAGGGGTGCCCCCGTCGCCACGGATCAGCCCGAAGAAGATGGGCCACGAAGGCGCGAAGACACGAAAAGATACCCATTTTAAAATGTGATCCTTCGCGTCTTCGCGTCTTCGTGGCCCATCGGTTTGTCATTCGACCGGCGGGTGGCGGAATGCGGCTGCCCGGCCCCCCCGCCTCCCTTGCCGGCGAACATCCGATTCATCACGTCACGACTGCCAAATCCCCGCCGGTCAGGTGCGCGGCAGATCGCTGAACAGGTCCGCGATCGCCGGGTGGGTGATCCGACCGGCCCGCATGTTCAACGCCTCGGCGTGGCCGGTCGATTGCGCGATGAAACGATCCACCCCCAGTTTCGCCAATTGCCGGGTGTGCCCGATCGTCGCGTTGCACAACGCATGGCTGGACGTGCGGCCCACGGCTCCCGGTATGTTCGCCACGCAGTAATGCACCACTCCATCGACGATGTACGTCGGTTCGGAGTGCGTGGTCGGGCGCGCGGTTTCAACGCAGCCGCCCTGGTCGATGCACACATCCACGATCACCGAGCCGTTCTTCATCCGTTTCACCTGCCCGGCGGAAATCAGCATCGGCGCCTTCGCGCCGGGAATCAGCACCGAACCGACGACCAGATCGGCCCGCATGATCCACTGATCGACCGCGAACGGATCGGAGAAGATCGTCGTCACGTTGGCGGGCATCACATCGTCCAGGTAGCGCAGGCGGTCGAGGTTGATATCCATGATGACGACGCGGGCGCCGAGGCCCGCCGCCACTTTCGCCGCGTTGAAACCGACGACCCCGGCGCCGAGAATCAGCACGATCGCCGGTTCCACCCCGCTGACCCCGCCCAGCAAAATACCCCGACCCATTTCCGGGCGCTCGAGGAACTTCGCCCCTTCCTGAATCGACATCTTCCCCGCGACTTCGCTCATCGGTGTCAGCAGCGGAAGCCGGCCCGATGAATCACGCAGCGTTTCATATGCCATCGCGGTGATCTTGCGCGACAGGCACGCCTCGGTCAGTTCACGCGAAGCGGCGAAATGAAAATAGCAGAACAACGTCTGGCCTTCGCGGAGCAGTTCGATCTCATCGTCCTGCGGCTCCTTGACGTGCAGAATCAATTCGGCGCGGGCGTACACCTCGGTATGCGAGTCGATCATCTGCGCGCCGGCGGCGATGTAATCCGCGTTTTCAAAACCCGAACCCACCCCGGCGTCCTTTTCGACCAGCACCGTGTGGCCGTCACGGGTCAGCAATTGCGCGCCGACGGGCAACAGGGAGACACGGTATTCATCCGACTTGGTTTCGCGGGGCACGCCGATAATCATGAAGGAACTCCTCGGGTGGGGCCGCGCATTGTAACCAGAAGAGGGGCATCTTACTCCTCCCCCATGTCCCCCCATCGCACATGGAACATTGCACATCGCTTCCCCCCAATCTACAATCGCCCCCGGAAGTAGTGAGTAGCGACGAGCGACGAGCGATGAGCGATGAGCGATGAGCGACTGAAAATCCGCCGTTCGCAATCAGCGATTAGAAATCAGCGATCAGCAATTCCTCTTCCCCCTCGGGGCCACCGCATGTTCCGCTCTGGGCAAACACCCCACGACGCCGACACGATGCAAGGCGCGTTGTGCTTCGGATTTGAATCCGCCACCCACGCCGTCAAAATGACCCCCGTCCCCTTTTACGCGCCGCATTCTTACCACTCAAGACGCAAGTTAATCGCAGCAGCGGCTGGTAATATGTTCGCTTCGATGGTCCCATACAGGTTCCCTTCGGGACGACGTACTTCAAGACAAAAAACATTAGCGGATG
>JBAYVY010000104.1:0-10228 GCA_041674345.1 Phycisphaeraceae bacterium
GCGAAGTTGATCGCGGAACTGCCGATGGACAAGGTCGCGTTGTCGGTGGAGGAATTGCAAAAGCGATCCGTCGCCATGCTTCAACAGGATGCGGCAACGGCGACACAGAACGCCCCGGCGACACCTGTTCCGGCGGCGGGGGCGGCACAGACACCCGGGGCGGCCCCACAGGTGCCGATGAACGATCTGGCGTTTGCCGCGCCCGAGGCCGCCGCCACGCCGATGCCCGCGCCGGGCCAGCCGCTGGCGTACAATTATCAGTTGATCGTGCCCGCCGATCAGTTGCAGAACGTGCTGGACCGGCTCCAGGCCGCGCCGTTCAACACCGCATCACAGAACGTGGCGTTTCGACGGCAGACGCAGGCGGCGCAGCGTCCGCTGGAACAGCGCAACGCGGCGTACTGGCCGAGCCGTTCGCCGGATTACGCGGCGATCCTGCGGGAGCAAGTGCCTCAAAATCCGCCGCCGGTGGTGGTGGCCAAACCGGCGGAGAATGAATCGCAACCCGCGGCGCAATCACAGGCGATGCCACAGGGGTATGTCGTACAAACGCAGGCGGGAACTTCCGGGGCTTCCGGGGCTTCCGGGGATGAAACGACGGTGATCGTGCCGATCGTGATTGAGTTTCACCCGGTGACCGCCGCACCGGTGATGACCGCCCCCGCCGCGCCGCCTTCTGCCAAACCCTGAGAACATTCATAAAACCAAAGAATTCAACACAAGAGTTCACAAAGAACCCAGAGGGAAGATTTTTCAAGAAGAAGTCTTCACTGCCTTGCTGCTCTGTGACCTCTGTGACCTCTTGTGTTTAGTTTTTCTTTGCCCCCGATGCCGCAAACGCTTGGCCGGGATATTCCGGGTATCATGCGTTACTCGCGATTTTTCAGATGGGAGCCGGTTATGCCCGCGCAGCCACAGCATGATTTGAACGGCGAAACATGGCGCGTCTTCCGCATCATGGCCGAGTTCGTCGAAGGGTTTGAAACGATGTCGCGCGTCGGAAAGGCCGTGACGGTATTCGGCTCGGCGCGCACGAAGGAAGACAACCCCTGGTATCAGAAAGCCGTCGAACTGGGACGCAAACTCGCCGGGGGCGGCTTCTCCGTCATCACTGGCGGGGGACCGGGCATTATGGAAGCCGCCAACCGCGGCGCTTACGAAGCCGGCGGGCGTTCGGTCGGTTTGAACATCACCCTGCCGCAGGAGCAAACGCCCAATCCCTATCAAACCGAAGAACTGAACTTCCACTACTTTTTCGTCCGCAAGGTCATGTTCGTCAAATACGCATCGGGCTTCGTCAACTTTCCCGGCGGGTTCGGCACGATGGATGAGTTCTTCGAGTCGATGACGCTGATTCAAACGCTGAAAATCGAGCCGTTCCCCGTCGTCTGCTTCGGCGTGGAGTTCTGGTCGGGCCTGGTGGATTGGATGCGTCACACGATGCGCGATCAGTATCACAACATCAACCCCGATGATCTGGACTGGTTCCGCGTGACCGACGATGTGGACGAAGCGGTCGAGATCATCCGCAATTGCTACGACAACCAGTGCTGGCTGGGTCCGCGGCGAGCCGTGCCCGCACATGCCGCCAAACCCACCGGCGAAGGCACGATCATGGGCTTCGAGCCGCGACGAAGCGAAAAATAAGAAGAAAGGGACTAAGGGACTAAGGGACGAAGTGAGGAAACCGAAATCGACTCTGCTTCTTCCACTTCGTGCCTTCGTCCCTCCGTCCCTCAGTCCCTTCGTCCCTCCGTCCATTCGTCCCTCCGTCCCTCAGTCCCTTCGTGATTCTTCGGATTGGAACATCATGCGATACATTTCCACGCGAGGTCAGACGCCGGCACAAAGTTTTGAGGACGTGCTGCTCACCGGGCTGGCGCGCGACGGGGGATTGTTCGTTCCGCAGTCGTGGCCGAGCATCACTGGCGATCAATTACGGGCGATGCGGGGCAAGCCCTACGCCGATATCGCGTTCACCGTGATGCAGCCGTTCGTCGTTGGTTCCGGTTCCGGTTCCGGTTCCGGGGGCGGGGGCATTGATGATGCGACGCTTGGCCGGATCGTGACCGAAGCATATGCGACGTTCGATCATCATCTGGTCGCGCCGCTGGTGGAGATCGACCCGAACCGTTGGGTGATGGAGCTGTGGCATGGGCCGACGCTGGCGTTCAAGGACGTGGCGATGCAGGTGCTGGGCCGGTTGTACGACGAGGTGCTGGCCAGGCGAAAAGAGCGCGTCACGCTGATCGGCGCGACATCGGGCGACACCGGTTCCGCGGCCATCGAAGCGGTGCGTCATTGCGCCCACGCCGACATTTTCATTCTGCATCCGCACAACCGCACCAGCGAAGTGCAACGCCGGCAGATGACGACCGTGCTGTCGCCCAACGTTCACAACATCGCAATCGACGGCACGTTCGACGACTGCCAGGCGATGGTCAAGCAGATGTTCAACGATCCGGTGTTTCGTGATGAAATCGCCATGAGCGCGGTGAACAGCATCAACTGGGCGCGCATTCTGCCGCAGGTGGTTTACTACTTCAGCGCGGCGGTCGCGCTGGGCTGCCCCGATGTGCCCGTCGCCTTCACCGTGCCGACCGGCAACTTCGGCGACATCTACGCCGGTTACGTCGCGCTGCGCATGGGTCTGCCGATCCAACGACTGGTCATCGCGTCCAACATCAACGACATACTCCCCCGCGCGTTGAACACCGGACGACACGAAATGGGCGAGGTGCATCCGACGATGAGTCCGTCGATGGACATTCAGATTTCGTCCAACTTTGAACGATTGCTGTTCGAGGCGTTCGACCGCGACGGAACCGCCGTCCGCTCGCTCATGGCCGATCTGAAATCGAACAAGCGATTTTCGCTGGGCGAAAAACAACTCGGCATGATGCGAAACATTTTCACCGCGCATCGCATCGACGAAGCGCAGACATTGGACGTGATTCGCCGGCTGCATCAGCGCACGGGTTACGTCATCGACCCGCACACGGCGGTGGGCGTCGGCGCGGCCGAACGGGAATCGAATGACACCGCGATGGTGGTGCTATCGACGGCCCACCCGGCGAAGTTCCCCGATGCCGTGGCGAAGGCGACGGGCCATCGCCCCGCGTTGCCGCAGCGACTGGCCGATCTGTTCGAGCGCGAGGAGCGATACGACGTGCTGCCGAACGACCTGGCGACGGTGATGAAGTATGTGCGAGGGAAGCTGAAATGACGAATGACGAAACTCGAATGGAGAGCTTTGAATAACCCGCCATCGACCACGGTCTGCCGCCGAAGACGGCGTCATCCCGTGCCTGAAGTGAGGTTTTTCAAAGGTCTCAATGACGAATCAAGCCCGAAACTCGAAACATGAGAACCATCGTGGCCGCTTTTGGATGAACGGGGTGCGATATGCGGAATGTGCTGATGTTGGGGATCGTCGGATGTTTGTTGATCGGCTGCGACGGGGTGAACACGGTCAAGTCGATGCCGATGCCGGCGGCGAAACTGAATGTGGATGCGGCGAAGTTGCCGAACACGCTGGTGACGCCGGTGCTGGACGCGCCGATACCCGACGGGGTGAACGTGATCTGGTGCGCGTCGTTTCAACTGGCATGGGATGAACTTCCGGGGGTGACGATCAGCGAGCCGATGTTCGCTTCGCTGAATCGCCCGGTGGTGACGAAGGCGGATGTGAACGACGCGGATGTCGTGGCGTGCGCGGGGAGTGATGGACAATCGCTGAAGCGAAAAGTTCGCCGCGAACTGGCGGCGAAGTTCGGCGAGGGTGCCGCCACGCCGCTGCTGGAACAGTGGCAACCATCGCCCGGTGTTTCGTTTTATGCGTACATGCGGATGTCGATGCCGTTTGAGTATGCGTTTGATTCACATTCTTTTCAACTTGAAAAACCGAAACAGATTCCAGCCGATTCAGCGGAGTTTGCCGGGCCGCATTATGAACAATTCGGCATTCCGCCTTACACCATCAGCCCATCACGTTTGGCGAAGATGCGTCAGCAGGTTCGTATCATCTGGCATCAGTTTGTCCGTAACGAATCTGGCCGGACTCAACACTTCGTGGTTGAATTGAAAACGCGGTCGCGGGATTATCGATTGCTTCTGGCGGCTGTGCCGGCCCATCGCACCCTCGAACAGGCCATCGATGACGTGAGGGATAAACTATCGCACCCCAATGACGTGACGCTGGCTGAGTTTGATGTGAAATCGAAAGCGATCACGGACGACGCCTCAACCCAAGGCAAACAGAAGCATCAAGAACCTGACGCTTTGGTCAGCCGGTTGGCGGAATTGCGGGAACTGGAATTGTTCGAGGTGCCGGTGTTGGATTTTGATCTGAAAAAACGGTACGACGAACTGGTGGGCCAGTGGACCTCGGCTGGTCCGATCGTCGAAGCGATGCAGCGCATCCGGTTCAAACTGGATCGCACCGGCGCGACGCTGGAAAGCGACGGGAGCATTCAGGTTTTCGGCAGCCGGAAGAGGGAATTCGTTTTCCGTCCGCCGTATCTGGTATTGATCGTCAGTGCGAAAACCAGCAAGCCGATACTGGCGTGTTGGATCGGCAATGCGGAGTTGCTGACGCCGGAGCAACCGGCGGCGGAGAAGGAACCGGCGCAACGTCTGTTCCCCGATCCCGCGCCGTGACATGGATAGACAGGTGCCCCGGAATTGTCGCATTTGCTTTCGTACTTTTGTCGTCAGGTGGGGAAGCTCCGTCGCCGTCCGCAGACGGCGTCTGTGAGGGTGACGATTGCTCGCCCGGATGGGGTGTGTTTGCGGTAGGCGGGAAGTTTCGCGGGACTTGGTTTTCGCGGCATGGGGATGCTCCTGTTCGATGCCGTGCGGTAATACCGCGCGTTTTCATCGGTTTCAGGTCAGCATCCGCTACGTCGCGGGTAAGCGTAAGTTACGCTTTTGGCATTATTTGCGGACAAGTGGGCGATACTGGGCTCGAACCAGTGACCTCGTGCTTGTCGAGCACGCGCTCTAGCCAACTGAGCTAATCGCCCCAAGAACCGCACAATATAGGCCATGCCCGCCCCAACGTCAACGCGGACTTCCAGACGCGGACTTCCAGGCGTTGGCGAACCGCGACTTGTCGCCGCCGGCGTCTCGCATCAGGGCCGATCGGTTCAAAGCATCGACCCTGCCAACTGACCCGACCCAGCCGCCGGGGTCCACCGTTCGCCGCTGACGCACCGGGCACAGAGCCACGTCCAGTTCTTCGGGGGGTACGGGGCGATGGGCGTTCCGAACCTCCGCCGGCGCGACGGCGAACCGCTGCCGTCCAGTAGCACCAGTTCCCCGAAGCCGATGCGCCAACCCGCCATCGCCCTCAGCCCGATATCGCCGCCACCCGGCCAGCACCGCATAGCAACTCATGGTGGTGGCTTTCGTCAAGTGCATGGTTCCGAATGCGTAGTTCCGAAAAAGAACCCCGTCGCGACACACGACGGGGTTCAGGAGACGGTCTGTAGGAGACGCAGCGCGGGTTCAGGACGCTCGTATCCTGTCGGACCCAAAGTCAGCGAGGTCATTGAAGCGGTCGGATCAATAGGTCATACCGATGCCGACGGTTCCGACGATGCGGAGTTCGTCGTAATCGGAGCCGAGGGTGTTATCGATGTAGTCGCTGTTGAGGACGATGAAGTGGACGCCGCCGTGGAGATCCCATGAGCCGAACTGGGCGGGGATGAAGGCGAGGGGCACGTAGGCCATGATGCCTCCGTCGAAGTAACCGAAGGTTGGGTTTTCGGTGGAGCCGGAGGATACATCGGTGTATTCGTAGTAGCTGTCGATGCTGAGGCCGACCTTGAGGGGGAACTTGAGGGTGACGGGATAATCTTTGCTTTGGATGAGAGTGAACGCGGGGGTGATGCCGAGTTCGACGTAGGTTCCCAGATCGCCGGTTTTTCCGAGCGAGTCGGCGCCGCCGGCGGTTTCAAAGGCGAGCGTGGCGTAGGGCTGGAGGCCTGCCCATCCGGGGATGCCGGTTTCGCCCCACAGGGGGCTGTCGTTGTAGGCGAGGGTGAGGTCCATTTCCTGGGTTTCAACCCATGCGCCGTTGGGGCTGTGGTAGATGATGAAGCTGGGGGTGAGTGTGAAACCGGCGGGCAGGCCGACGGAGGCGCCGAAAATCCAGTCGGCTTCGTACCAGCCGCCGGTGACGCCGGGGTGTTCACTGTGGACGGAGTTCCAGATGCCGACGAAGGCGCTGAGGGAAAACTCGTCGTTGGACCAGAGAGAAGCGGTGATGGTGGCATAGGGCTGGAGGATGACGCCCTGATCCTGCTGGGGGATGCCGCGGAACCAGTATTCGCTCACGGCATCCACTCCGGCGGAAATGGAGAGTGCTCCGGTGTTGGGGTCGGCCGGTGCGGCTGGGCCGCCATGCTCCATGGTCTTGCTGGGTTCATCGGCGGCCCCAGCCGTGCCGGTCAGCATTCCGCCGGCGAGCATCGCCATCATGGAAGCGACCGCCAGTTTGTTCGAGACAAGTTCCCACCTGCGTCCGTGTGTCATAGCAGAATCTCCTGAATGAGTCGGGCCGCGAAGCCCCTGCATGATGTATGCCCCGGCAACGCGCCGGGCCGATACGCCCATAGCAAAAACAAATGGCGTGCCAGACGGGGAATCGCATGGACAAAGTCGCGTAAGCACACGACCAATAGGCAAATACGCGAAGTTACCGGGGTTTTGGCGTAAACGAGCCGTCCGCACCACTGCACGCGAATCGGGCAAAAGTGCGAGCGATTGAGGCACGAAAAATGGATTTGCGAGTTTTGTGGGCAAGGGGGGAAGTCGGAAGTGGGAAGAAAGTGGGAAGGCGGAAGTGGGAAGTGAAGACCCGTGTATAAAATTCTTCCGACTTCCGACTTCCGACTTCCGACTTCCGACTTCCGACTTTCCTCCCCCCTCACGCCGGCGTCAGGCCCCGGTACAACTCCTGCACGCGCTGCGACTGTTGCTTGCGGACATACTCCAGCGTGGCGCGACCGATGCGCCACGCCGGTCGCTCTTCCGACACGTTCGCGCAATGTTCCTGAATCACCTGATACACAAACTTGAACGCATCACGCGGCTGATGCATCTGATCCAACGCATCCACCAAATCCCGCTCCGTCACATCATCATCAAACAAACTCCGCAACGTCACCGGCTGGGCTTCCGACCGTTGACAGGCCTGCAATCGCTTCGTACACAGGTCGTACAGCAGCGTGCCCGACCAGATCAGCCGATCTATGAAGTGCTGCTTGTCCAGTCGCGCCTGCTGGAAAAACGCCGCGTCTTCTCGGTGCAGCAGGTGTCGCAGTTCCAGCGGCAACAGCAGCTTGATCCCCACGCCGTCCTGCTGCAAAAACTTGTTGTTCAGCATCGGCCAGATCAGGGATCGCATTTTCACCGGATCGCCCGACACCGCCGCCGGTTCATCCACGCGGTCGATCAGCACGATCACGCTGTCGTAACCCAACTGCGACAACACGCCGCTCAACTGCGTCATCAGCCGATAGCGTGCGTCGGCGTCATCCGCGTCCGGCAGCGGTTGCTCGCTCAGGTCGTTCAAATGCAACTGCCCCAGCACCTGTCGCAATTGACCGGCTGATCGGTCAATGGCCTTGGTTTGCCGCGTGATCCGATGGGTCAGCCGCCACAGCGCCGCCGTGCGCCACGCCGCCGCGGCCAGCAGCAGCGCGCCCGCCGCGCCGATCACGCCGACCGTCAGCATGTCCAGCATCTGACCTCCGCCGCTGTATTCCAGCCCCAGTCCCACGCCCAGCGCCGTCAGCACGCACAACCAGCCGATCCACGTCGCCATGTTCATCCAAGGCAAATACCCCAGCCGAAGCGTCCGACGCAGCTTCGCCCATCGCCCCGTGAAACTGCCCGATCGTGGCTGATCGTACAACGCCGCCAGCACCGCCAGGTCAATCCGTTTCTGACGCGACATCTTCCTTGCCGCTTTCGCCGGATTGCCCCGGCCTGGTTGCTGCGTCTGCCCCAACAACAGATCGACCAGCCGCGTCACCGCCAGCGACAGAATCGCGTCCAGATGATCGACCAGCCGCAATCGTTTGAGTACTTCTTCCGCCTGACGCGCCCGGCCCGAACGCCGACGATGCGACAGTTGATCCAGCAAGCCGTTCAGATCGTCGTATCGCACCACCCACGCCAGGTGGTCGGTGCGTTCGGAATTGTATCGTTCGATGCGGCGTTCCATCATCAGCCGCAACGCCGTCTTGCCGCTGCCCTTTTCGCCGAACACGACCGCGGCGCGGGGGCGGTCGGGCTGGCCCATCACCTTTTCAAACTCCGGGTGGGCCGTGCCCTCGTCCAGCAATCGTGCGAACACCGGATCATCGCGCGCCTCTTCGGCGCTGAAGGGGTTCTCCACGATGGCCCAATGTTTGAGAAACGTCTGAACGTGCATAAGTCGCCCGAGGTGACAAACGGTCCAACGAAAACCACATTAGACTCCCACACCGCCCGGCGAGCAAGTCATATGCGGTTTTCCGGCGTGACTCGCTTCAGCGAGTCCGCGAGTCCGCGAGTCACGCCCGCACGTGCCCATGCTCGCAACGCGCCCCGCCCCGCTCTATCATGTCAACATGAAACCGACCCTCTTCGCTGTCACGCTCTCGCTGCTGATGACCGCTTGCGCCTCGGCTCAAACGCCCACGCCCGGCACTCCGACAACGCCCGCTTCCACTTCCCCTGCCGGGGGCGGGGCTTCCGGGGGCGGGACTTCCGGGGGCGCTGATCCGGCCATCACGTTGTTGGATCGTCTCGAAGCCCGCGGCGCGAAACTCAAAACCTACCAGGCCCATGTCACCTACACCCGCGAACAACCACTGCTCGGCGACCAGCAAATCCGCACCGGCAACCTCGCGTATCAATCTTCACAAACCGATCCGACACCCACCCCGGCCCGTTTCGCCGTTCGCTTCACCAAACTCGTCGTCAATGAAGCCCTGCGCGATCACCCCCGAAATTATATTTTCGACGGCACGTGGCTGGCGGAGGTCGATCCCGAAAACAAACAATTCATCCGCCGGCAGGTTGTCGCCCCACCCAAGCCGGGGCAGAGCGACAGCGCCGCCCCGGGTTCTTACGATCCTCTGCAACTCGGCCAAGGCCCATTCCCTCTGCCGCTGGGCCAGAAACGCGAACAGGTGCTGGCTATCTTCCATGCGGTGCTGGTTGATTCCGCCGCCGATGATCCCGCCGACACGTTGCATCTGAAGCTCACGCCTCGCACCGATGGAAAGACCGGCAAGCCGCTGAGCAACTTCACCACCGTCAACATCTGGTACGACACAACCACGCTGCTGCCGGTGAAAATCATCACCGAAGACGATTCGCAAAACATGACGACGGTCAAACTCGCCGATGCGAAGGTCGATCAGCTCACCGCCGAACAAGCCGCCGAACTTTTCGACACCGCGCCCCCCGCCACCGGCGGCGGTTGGAAAGTCGAAATCAAACCGTACGCGGAGGAAGGGGTTGGGGGGGGTAGGGCCTCCCGCTCTGTCACGCCATAATTTCAGGGTGGACCGATTTCGGCTTGATCCCGGCGTCGTCGGCTTGGAATTGCCGGTCGATACCGCGTTGCCAGGCGGCGGTTTCTTTTTGCAAGGCGCCGATCGTTCCGAAGTGTCGGTTCTTGACGCATAAGCAATACGTTTGCCCAGCGGCGTCCAGACGTTTTTGCCGAAGAAGTCGGTGGCCACCAGCGACTCGGCGTGAGCGGCGAGGAACGTGCGCCACGGCGTTTTCACCCCTTTGGACGCGAACCACTCCGGATCGGGCAACAGGCCCTCGTCCACCAACGTTCGTCGCGCCGTGCTGCGGCTGGGCGTGAGGCCGAGCTTCCGCAGTTCGCCCACAATGCGCCGCACACCCCAACCGATATTCTCCTTCGCCAATCGAGTGATGATGGCACGCAGCGATTCGGCGATGCGTTTGAGGACATGGGAGAAATCAGGGGACAGAGCGAGTGCCAGGATGAATTTGCTCGATGAGTAACAACAACGCCCATCCTTGCGAATGGGCGTTGTTGGTAGCCGTTCACGGATTTCAATGTAACAGGGCGGGTTTGACCGATATAGCTGGGGATGACGGATGACCAGATCGAATCGTTGAGCGAGCCGCAGCTGATCGCGTTGGTGCGTGAACTACTCGCGCGTCTGGGGCGACTGGAGGCTCGGGTTGCCGA
>JBAYVY010000105.1:0-10183 GCA_041674345.1 Phycisphaeraceae bacterium
GGTCGATGAACAGATCGAACGGCTGAGCATCAAAATCGGCGACGCGGACGACATGATCGGCACATTGTCCGGGGGCAATCAGCAAAAGGTCGCCATCGCCAAGTGGCTGTTGACCGAACCGCGGGTGATGATTCTCGACGAGCCGACGCGGGGCGTCGATATCGGGGCGAAGGAGGAAATCTATCGGTTGATCCGCAAGCTGGCCGACGAAGGCATGGCGTGCGTGTTCATCAGCAGCGAGTTGAACGAACTACTCGGTATGTGCGATCGCATCGCGGTGATGCGGCAGGGACGCATCGCGGCGATACTGGATGCGACAACCGCGACGGAAGAAACGATCATGGCGCACGCGGCGGGAGTTCTTGCTCCCTCTCCCTAACCCGAATGATTCAAGATTCACCACGGAGTTCACGGAGAACACGGAGAATGCAGAGGTTGTAAAAAGACTTGTACGCACCGTGTACGGCGGAGAATCGAACTGAAAATTCACCGCAACGACTTGACTTGTTTCAACCTCCGTGTTCTCAGTATTCTCCGTGGTGAATCATTCGGGCTAAGAGGGAGAGGGGAAAGAGACAGACATGGCAACACCCGACAAAACAACACTCCGGCGAAGTCTTCCGATCTGGTTCGTGCCCCTGGCGGCCCTGATCGTGCTGGTCGCGTTCACCATCGTTTACGAACTGGCTGTCAAGGGCCGCAGCGATTTCATCTCGCCGGAAAACCTGCTGAACATCATGCGGCAGTGGTCGTTCGTCGGCATCATCGCCGTGGGCATGACGTTCGTCATCATCCTCGGCGGCATCGACCTGTCCGTCGGCTCGCTGGTCGCCATGATCGGCGGCCTCGGCATCCTCACGCTGAACGCGGCGATGAAAATTTCCGGGGAAAGTTCCGGGGGCGAATGCCTCGCCGTGGTCATCGCCTTCATCGTGATGCTGCTGATCGGCACGGGCGCGGGGCTGGTCAACGGCATCCTCGTCACACGCGGACGCATCGCGCCCTTCATCGCCACGCTCGGCGGATTGGCCGCGTTCCGTTCCATCGCCCTCGCCCTGGCCGACGGCGGCGAATATCGCAGTCAGTCCGCCGCGTGGTTCAGCGAGCTCGGCACCGGCGGCATCCCCATCCCTTTCACCAATGTTGCTCCAACCTCCAGTGGCAAAATCATCCCCCTGTTGTTCCCCTGGCCCGTGCTGATCTTCCTCTTCATCGCGGTGATCGGCTGGCTGTTGCTCAATCGCACGCGCTACGGGCGATACGTCATCGCCATCGGCTGCAACGAGCGGGCGGCGCGCTACTCGGCCATCCACGTCGAACGCATCAAACGGCTGACCTACATGCTGGCCGGCTTTTGCACGGGTGTGGCGGGCGCGCTGCTGGCCGGGCGGATGAACTCCGTGTCCAGTTCCACCACCGGCATGTTGTACGAACTGGACGTGATCGCGGCGGTCGTGATCGGCGGCACACGCATGCGCGGCGGGGCCGGTTCGGTCGTCGGAACCCTCGTCGGGGTGCTGATTCTCGGCGTAATCGGTAATATGTTGAACCTGTTGCAGGTTTCAACCTACTGGCAGGGACTGGTCAAGGGCCTGATTATCATCGCCGCCGTCCTCTTGCAACGGGCCGAACGAACGGAGTGAAAACATTTGTGATTTTGGATTTTGGATTTGTGATTTGAAGACGCCTACCGACGCATCCTTAAATCACAAATCACAAATCACAAATCCACACCATGAACGACACCCCCACCACCCCCGCCCCCAAGCACGGCCTGTCGCTGCTGTGTCTCACAGCGCTCGGTGTCGTTTACGGCGACATCGGCACCAGCCCCCTGTACGCCCTCCGCGAATGCTTCGCCGAAAGCCACAATCTCCCCGTCAATCGCGACAACGTGCTCGGCGTCCTCTCGCTCATCTTCTGGTCCCTCATCCTCGTCGTCTCCTTCAAATATCTCATCTTCATCCTCCGCGCCGACAACCGCGGCGAAGGCGGCATCCTCGCCCTCACCGCCCTGCTCATGCCCATCGAACAACGCTCCAATCGCAAAGTCACCCTCGCCCTCCTCGTCGCCATGGGCATCTTCGGGGCCGCCATGCTTTACGGCGACGGCATGATTACCCCCGCCATCTCCGTCCTCTCCGCCGTCGAGGGCCTCCGCGTCGCAACCCCCATCTTCGATCCCTACGTCGTCCCCATCACCTGCGTCATCCTCGTCATCCTCTTCGCCATGCAGGCCAAAGGCACCACCGGCGTCGGCATCATCTTCGGCCCCTTCACCCTCCTCTGGTTCGCCGTCCTCGCCATCCTCGGCATCAAGGAAATCATCCTCCAGCCCCACGTCCTGGCCGCGGTCAGTCCCCATTACGCCGTCGCCTTTTTCCTGCACAACCATTACACCGGCTTCCTCGTGCTCGGCTCGGTCTTCCTCGTCGTCACCGGCGGCGAAGCGCTCTATGCCGACATCGGTCACTTCGGCACGCGCCCCATCCGCCTCACCTGGTTCGCCGCCGTCCTCCCCGCGCTCCTCATCAACTACTTCGGCCAAGGCGCGCTGCTCCTGACCGACCCCGCCGCCGTCGTCAATCCCTTCTACAAAATGGCCCCCCTCTGGGCGCTCTACCCGCTGGTCGCGCTCTCCACCGTCGCCACCGTCATCGCCTCACAAGCCGTCATCAGCGGTTCCTTTTCCCTCACCATGCAGGCCGTGCAACTGGGCTTCTGCCCCCGCATGACCATCCGCCACACCTCCGCGCATGAGATGGGCCAAATCTATCTCCCCGCCGTCAACTGGACCCTCATGCTCGCCGCCATCGGTCTGGTCATCGGCTTTGAATCCTCCAGCGCCCTGGCCGCCGCATACGGCATCGCCGTCACCACCACCATGGTCATCACCTCCCTCCTCTTCTACGTCCTCGCCCGCCACGTCTGGCTGTGGCCCCGTTATGTCATCATCCCCCTGGCCTCGCTTTTCCTCATCATCGACCTGGCCTTCCTCGGCGCCAACACCACCAAGATCGTCCACGGCGGGTGGTTCCCCATCCTCATCGCCGCCGCCGTCTATCTCCTCATGTCCACCTGGCGCGCCGGCCGCGTCGCCCTCGGCAAACGCCTGGCCAAACTCGCCCTCCCCACCGACCGCTTTATGAAACTCATCGAAGCGCAGATGCCCACCCGCGTACCCGGCACCGCCGTGTTCATGAGCAGTTCCCACGACTCCATCCCCCCCTCCCTCCTGCACAATCTCAAACACAACAAGGTCATTCACGATCAGGTGCTCCTCCTCCACGTCCTCACCGAACCGGTCCCCTACGTCCCCCGCGACCAACGCTCGCAAGTCGCCGACGTCGGCCACGGCTTCCACCGCGTCGTCCTCCACTACGGCTTCCTCGACGAACGCGACATCCCCCTGGCCCTCGGTCGCCTGCCGGAAGACACGATCAAACTCGATCCTTCACAGATCACCTATTTCCTCGGACGCGAAAATCTCATCGTCACCCGGCAGCCGATGATGTGGCGCTGGCGTTCCCGCCTGTTCACCATGATGAGCCGCAACGCCCAGCCCGCCACCGCCTTCTTCAATCTGCCCCCCAACCGCGTCGTCGAACTCGGCGCGCAGATCGAAGTGTGATGCGTTCACGCCCTCCGTTTTGCTTGGCGGGCGACAAATTGTTGCTAACATGAAACACCGTTCCGGCAACAAGGAGTTTCAAGTTGGCCTATCCGTCGGTTGACAAGATTCAGAACATGCTCGCCCAAGAGGTCTTCGGCTACGCCGCCGACAAGAAAAAGGCCTCCGGCCGCGCGCTGGGCACACTGGTCGAACTCATCACCTTCTACACACTGTGCGCGTGGAACCTCCGTGACAGCATCGCCATCGAACGCCCCATCCCTGAATTCGCCAATCCCGACATCTCCCACAACGTCGAGTTCTCCCTGCATCCGATCGCCGCGGCTCATCCGATCACGCTCAACCTTCCTCTTCCCATTACTTCACGCAAAGTATTGAAAGCCGCGAAAATCACCCCGGAAGGCCTGAAAGAAAAAAACCAATCGCTGGTTACAGCAAACCGCGTCATGCGAAACTCCGCGGTGGTTGCCGAACATAACAGCGGGTTTCTCACAACGCATCTGGTTGCGATGAACGAAAACCAATGCACCATCGCGCTGACGGACCTGCTCAACGAACCTTACGCCATCTTTGAATGCAAACGGGTCGGCGTCGAAGAGGGCATGCGCAAAGGCCCGCAAACCATTGAAAAAGCCAAGCAAGGCGCTTACGTCGCCCGCTCCGTTTCCGCCCTCCAGAAGTTCCGCCTGCGCAACGGCGAGATTCAGGGCGTACTCGACACCGGTAACGGCCAACTCATCACCGGCGACTATGCCCTGCTCCTTCAAAACATAATCGCCGGCACAAACGCTTCCCACCTTCGCAACTTCATTCTGACCGTCGGCGTCGTCAGCAACCACGGCAATTGGTTCACCGCTGAAAACCACAATAAAGAACTCAAAGTCCTCGCCCATTCCTACGACTGGCTCCTGTTCCTCACCGACGGCGGCCTGTGTCAGTTCATCGAAAAACTCCTCCTCAAACCCGTGCCGGAACTCGAACCCGCCCGCGACGCCTTTCTCGCCAGCTATCAGGGAAAGCCCGGCTCCAACTGCTTCACCAAAGTCAAAATCCGTGTCGAGGCCGACCTCGCGCTCAAAAGCTATTTCAAATCGCATGAATCCGAAATCGAAAGCTGGTTCAATGTCATTACACCGCAAGACGGGTCATTGACATATCTGCGAAACGATCTGGTGAAACTCTTAAGAAAAGATTGGCGGAGGATACGTCACCCATGACCGCCGGACGCACCGTCACATCGCTCAGTCAGAACTGGTGTACCCCGCCCAAATATGTGCGCGCCGTCCGCGAAATGCTCGGCGGAACCATCTCACTCGATCCCTGTTCCAACGCCCATTCCATTGCTCACGCCGAAACCGAATACCGCCTGCCCGAACACGATGGTCTGCACGAACCCTGGAATTACCCCACCATCTACGTCAATCCCCCCTACGGCGCGGATCGCCAACGCCGAACCACCATCAAGGACTGGCTCCGCAAATGCGCCCTCGCCCACGAACAACATGGCGCGGAAGTGCTGGCGCTCGTTCCCGTCGCCACCAACACCAAACACTGGAAGCTCCATGTGTTCGGCGTGGCCGCCGCCGTCGCATTCCTGTACGACACCCGTCTGCGATTCCTCGTCAACGGCAAAGACGAAGGCAAAGGCGCGCCCATGTCCTGCGCCATGATCTATTGGGGCAAACACATCACGCGCTTCGATGAAATCTTCACCCCCTTCGGCGCGGTCGTTGATCTGCGCAATCTGCGCGGCAAGCCCCTCGGCATCACAACACACGAGCATGAAACCTTCCTCTTCAACACCCCCGCCCAGCACCATGCCAGGCGGAGCGTGGCACGTTAGTGATCCAACTCGCAATCTTCCAATGCCGGAGGCATATCCATGATTCGCTCGCTGTTCACACTGTTGCTCGTCACACTGCTCGCGCTGTTACCCGGTTGCGGCAAACATGAATCCGACACTTCCGCTCGCAAACTGAAAATCGGCGTCTCCATCCCCGCCGCGGATCATGGCTGGACCGCCGGCGTGGGTTGGTGGGCCAAGCAAACCATGACCGCGCATCCCGATATCGAATGGGTCTATGCCACCGCCAACAGTGCTGACAAGCAGGTCGCTGATATCGAAGACATGCTCGCCCAGCACATCGACGGCCTGGTGGTCATCGCCGTCGAATCCGCGTCGCTCACCGATGTCTGCGTCAAGGCGCACGAGCGCGGCGTTTACATCGTCAACGTCGATCGCGGCCTGCTCAAGCCCGTCGCCGATGTCTTCCTCGAAGGCGACAACCGGGCGTTCGGAAAGTCCGCCGCCGATTTCATCTGCGAAAAACTCGGAGGCAAGGGCGAGGTCGTTCTGCTTCGCGGCATCCCCTGCACCGTCGATGCGGATCGTTACGAAGCGGCGATGGAAGTTTTCAACGCGCATCCCGGCATACGAGTTCTCGCCGCGCAGCCGGGGTTGTGGAACCGCACCAAGGCGCTGGAGGTGATGCAATCGTATCTGGCGCAATTCCCGCGCATCGACGCGGTGTGGGCGGCGGACGATGACATGGCATTGGGCGTGGAGCAGGCGATTCGTGAAGCGGGGCGCGAAAAGGAAATGTTCATTTTCCCGGGGGCGGGCATGAAGGAGATTGTGAAGAAGGTGATGGAGCGTGATCCGATGTACCCGGCGGACAACACGTACCCGCCGGGCATGATCGCGGCGGGGATCGAACTGGCCGTCGCGCATTTGCGGGACGGCGACCTGGCGAAAGCGGCGGATCGCATCCCGCGCCATTTGTTCGTGACCGCCGATCAACTGAAACCGGGCGCGGACGGACGATTGCACGTGAAGATCGGCGTGCGGCTGATTACGCCGGACAACGCGAAGGATTTTTACTTTCCCGATTCGGTGTATTGATTGGAAAATGACGAACATTTCACGGAGATTTCACGATGAAATTGAACGACACGGCGCGGCGATTGGAGGCGAACATCGCGGGGGCGAAGGCGGCGATGGACGCGACGATGACGTTGCTCGCGGCGGTGCATGAGGCGGCGATGCGCGTGGCGGAGGCGCTGTGCGGGGGGAACAAGCTGCTGGTGTGCGGCAACGGGGGCAGCGCGGCGGAGGCGTCGCACCTGGCCGGCGAAATCGTGGGGCGATACAAAAAAAATCGCAGGCCGTACCCCTGCATTTGTCTGTCGGATTCGCCGGGCGTGATGACGTGCATCGGCAATGACTTCGGTTTCGACCAGGTGTTCGCGCGACAGGTCGAGGCGTTCGGACAAAGCGGGGACGTGCTGATCGTGTTCACTTCGAGCGGGAACAGCGCGAACGTGGTGAAGGCGCTGGCCGCGGCGAAGGGGCGGGGCGTGACGAGCGTGGCGCTGCTGGGCAAGGACGGAGGCCTGTGCGCCGGACTGGCGGATATCGAACTACTTGCTTCCACCCCCGAAAATGCCCCCGGAAGTGAGACGGCGCGGATACAGGAAGTGCATTTGATGTTGCTGCATACGTTGTGTGATTTGGTGGAGGGGGAATTGGGACATGGGTGAACGGAAGAGGGGCACTCCGTGCCACCCGCTAAACGGCGGGGACGCTAAGATACGGGCATGAAACGAACGGCGTTATTCATCGGAGCGGCGGCGGGGATGCTGGGCGTGATCGCGGGGGCCTTCGGGGCGCATGGATTGCGTCAGCACGTTTCGCCGGAGATGCTGGGGGTGTGGCACACGGCGGCGGAATATCAGATGTATCACGCGCTGACGCTGCTGGTGATTTCACGCATGGAGCGAGGAACGGCGGTCGCGGCGGCGGCGGTGTGGCTTTTCACCGCGGGCATCGTGCTGTTCAGCGGCTCGCTGTACGCGCTGGTGCTGACCAACGGCGATGCGAAGTGGTTAGGCCCCGTCACACCGATCGGCGGCGTGTGCTTCATTCTCGGCTGGAGCGCGCTGGCGTGGTCGGCTCTTCACATCGAACAGCGCACATCGCACATCGAACATTGATTCATGCCCACCCTCAAGGACAACGCGATCTGCCTGCGGCTGTACGACTGGTCGGAGACCAGCCAGGTCGCGGTGCTGCTGACCGAACAGCACGGCAAGGTGCGCGTCACCGCCAAGGGATCCAAACGATCCACGCCTTCAACGATGCTCAAGTTCAGCGGGGGATTGGAACTGCTGACACGCGGCGAGGCGGTGATGATACTGAAGCACGGCGCGGAACTGGGGAACCTGACGGAGTGGGACGTGCGGGAGGGTTACTGGGGATTGCGGAAAAATCTGCGGGGCCTGGAACTGGCGATGTACGGGGTCGATCTGGCGCACCACCTGCTGGACGATCAGGATCCGCATCCCATGAGTTTCGCGGCATTGGCGGAATTGCTGTCGGCACTGGCGGGCGGGGAGGAAGCCGGGGGGACGGAGCGGGCGTTGCTGCGGTTTCAGTGGACGATGATCGAGGACGCGGGGTATCGGCCGACGCTGGCCCCCGCCCCCGGAAGTGGAAGTGGAAGTGGCAATGAAAATGGAAACGGGCCGGTGCTGTTCAGCGCGCGTGAGGGGGGATTGGTGACGGGAGCGAGTGATGCGTGGAAGGTGAGGCGGGAGACGGTGGAGGTGTTGCGGGGCGTGGCGGGGGAAGCGGGGAATGCTGACCCGCAAGCGGCTGATGTGGGGGCGGTGGTGCGGGCGAATCGGTTGTTGTGTGCGTATCTGCGGACGATATTGGACAAGCAGTTGCCGACGATGGGCGCGGTGTTGGGCGATCAGTGAAGGGGGAGAACCACATCTTTTCGGCGTGATTCGGGGGTGACGACCAGACGGGTGAGCTTGCCGCCGGCGAGCGTGGCCTGGATCACGGTTCGGTGCGGAGCGTGAAGTTTGAAATCCACATCCCACGCGGCGGGCCAGGCCGGAAACAACAGCACACGCCCATCTTCCAGCGGCTGGAGCAGCATGGACTGGAGCGCGATCTGGCCGGAGCAGCCATGATCCTGATCGGGGGTCCAGTCGAAGTTCGGCCCCCAGAACGCGGGGAAGCGATGGGCCGGGTCGTGCGAGGCGAAGCGCCCGGCGAGCAGTTTGGCGGCGGCGTCGGTCAGGCCGAGGTGGGCGGCGAAGATTTCGTCCTGCGCCCACCCTTTGTTCATGGGGTCTTCGCGTCGGTCGAAAGCGCGGCGGGCGGGTTCGAGATGTTCACGGTGCAGACCGTGCAATCGGAAGGGAAACACGCCGTAGAGTTCGGGGGTTTCACAGTTATGTTTGCGACCGAACGTGGCGGCGGGCGCGAGGGTGGGGGCGTCGGGCGTGTCGGCGCGAAGGGGCACGTCGGGAATCAGAGCCGCCAGTTGCGACCAGAACTTGCGATCCTCGGCGGAAGCGCAGGTTGCATCCAGCGCCAGCAGTCGTGTGGTCAGGGCGCGCAGGCCCGCGACATCGGGCATGGGGTCGAGACAGGTCCACCATGTTTCCAGGGAGGTGGATGTGGTGAGGGTCATGCGGCCGTTTTCGCGCGTGGGGTTCTGCATGTCGAAAAAATGCAGCGCGGCGTTGATGAAGGCGATGGCGTGCCGGGTGAGGAACGCGGTGTCGCCGGTGTAGGCGGCGTAGTCGAGCATCATCATGCCCAGTTCGAGCATGCCGTTTCAATGACGATTGATGTAGGGGCAGGACAGGAACGCGGCGGCACCGGGGCGATCCAAGTCGAAGCCGCCGTAGGTTCCGTTCCACGGCAGGCCGAAGAACGTCGCGGTTTCCGGCAGGAAGCCGGCGTCGGGCCGATTGAAGAAAACACGATGCCGCTCCCGCGCGACGGCCATCTGATGCAGGTACATATTGAAACACGGAAGCATCATCTCGAAGTCGCCGGCGGCGAGCATGGGCCAGTACGCCAGGCGGGTGTTTTGAATCCAGTAGCCGCCGCCCCAACGCCGGTAGTCGGGGGTCAGGCGGCCGTCGGGCCGGTCCACCGTGAACAGTGAACCGTTGAACTTGATCGGATAAGCGCCGCGACCGGCACAGGCGGTGATGTATCGCTGAAGGGTGTAACCGCGGGTAACGATGTCGGCCTCGGACGTGCCGGTCGCTGTGATGTGCGAGCGTTGCCAGAACGCTTTCCACCAGGCGATGTGGTCGGCGAAGCGCGGCTTGTGCGCGGAATCGGTGCGAACCTGTGCTTCGAGTTTGTCGAGGAAAGCGGCTTCGTCCGAAGCGATGTCGGTCAGCAGATGAATATCCACGCGGCGGGGATCGGGGCGATGCAGACAGCCGCCGAACGTGCGATGCAGCAGCGGATCGGAGAAGTCTGGGTTTTCCAGCAAATGCGACAAGCCCTGCGCCGCGAGCATGGACGGATAAACCGAGAGGGTGTTGTGTTGATACCACGCCAAACCCTGCGGGAAATCCGGTACGAGGGTGTCGGGCGTTTCGGTCGGCTGCTCCGGGGTGCATGACAGTTTTCGCGGGGGGATAGCCGACAAGATGTAGTGGTGGGTCGCCCCGGACGGCGATCCGACGGCAGCCAACGAGCAAGGAGGTTCCATCATGGCGGCACGGACGACACGA
>JBAYVY010000106.1:0-10139 GCA_041674345.1 Phycisphaeraceae bacterium
CCCGGTTCGAGGGATTCCCCGGACTTGAGTTCCTGGGTGCCTCTCCAAATGGTGATCTGGGAAATACCGGTTGCACGAGATACAAGTGCAATTCCACCCCACCCAATGTCCATTGCCTCTGTGTCGCACCACAGTCGCCGACTGCGTTCCGTCAGAGACGAAACCAGAGCTATGTACTTCACTCGAATCCGTTCGCATACCATATCTCCCTATATCGGCTACCACAGGAAATCACATCAGTTATTCTTGCACGGCCGCTTACCAGTGGCTGCGCGTCCGCTGTTGCGTGTTCGAGTTGACCAGCGAGCGCATCATCAAGCGCGAGGGCATCCTCAGCCGCTCCACCAGTTACCTCGAGCTTTACCGTGTGCGCGACATCTCGCTCGCCGAACCGCTGATCTATCGCATGATCGGCTGCGGCAATCTGGTGCTGCAAACCTCCGACCGTTCGCATCCGACCTTCACGTTCGACGCCATTCATCAACCCCGCGAACTGGAATCGTTGCTTCGCCACCAGGTCGAACAGATGCGCGCAACGAAAAACGTGAGAGAGGTCGATTTTGAATGACCTGAAATATCCTCCTCCCCCCCAAGCCGGACCTGAGTCCTCCGGGGCGAAGGTCCGGGTTCTTATGACTTCGTGAACGCCCGCACCGCCGCCTCCGGCCCCTGTTTCCGCGTGACGTACACAAACTCGTTCCGCAAGCCGGTCGTCCATCTGCGCCTGGACGACACCGCCGCCGGCCGCTACGGCAAGCACGTGTCGCACGCCGGCTGGTTCAAGGACGCTTCCTGCAACGGACCGGCCTACCGGGGCACGGTGATTCACTGGGCGCACAACTGGATCATCGGCGCGGTGACGTTGCGATCGCCGGCCTGACCGGGGATGCGCTGGGCGTTGCCGGTCCTGTTCGCCCTCTACCGCAAACGCGCCGATTGCACTGCGGCCCATCCGTTCCGCACGCGCCGGCGGATGGCCGCGACGCTGGTCGGCCAAGCCGTTCAGGTCTTGCCGCGGGTGATTGGGCGGGTCTGCGAGGGCGTGTGAGAAGTTGTTGATCGACGGTCGGTCCCGCGGCTTGCGGAAAATCGCCACTCCCGCAAACCGCAGGACGCAGGACGCAAGCCCTTGGTGCGTACGGGTTCATGTGAATCGCATCCCCCGATTTGCCGTGATGAACAAGTAAATCGCCTCAATCCCGGATCAAACCCTGCTGAACCGCTTTTCCATCCGTGCCGAATCTCACAAACAGCGTTTCCGAATCCATGCGAAAATAACTCCGATCCGGCTCCAGCAGATAATAGATGTCGTCGTTGCAAGCCCCGGTCGGCTCACCGAGCAGTTCGATCACCTGCCGGCGCGGCATTCCCATCAGTCGCCGGTCGCCCATCAGATCATCCACCATGCACAAACGTGGCGGCCACATGACATCATGCTCCGTCGCGTTTTGATTCCGCCACAACTCGGCGTCAAACTTCCTGCGGTGGACCCAATCCTCGACATAACCGCCCAGCAACAGCCAGCCGATCAGAACAACCACCGGCGCGATGGAGCCGAGAATGTAAAACCCGCATCGGACCCGAGGCCCGCTGAAAAATCGCCAAATCAACACCCACGCCAGCGCGATCCATGACACGAGCATCACCCATTCGACACGGAACTTGATCTCGACGAGAGCGCAAATCATGGTGATAAGCATTCCCGCCAGAAAGAAAGACCATCGCTGTTTCCACACATATTCAGTTTGCGATGTCATGGCGATCTCCGCGGACGGTCGGCTTTGTGACCGCCCCCGACATGATGCGAGTATCCTCCGGCGCGGGGTGGTTGTCAAAGTTGGTGCGCTGACTCATAATGAGCGAGTTCAGCATCGCGGCAAACCGAAATCACCCTCGTCCCTTCGGACCCCCGGAGTTTGCATGGCACGCAGTCGTAAGAAGATCGGCGAAATACTGGCGAAGTGGGGGATCGTCACCACACAACAAGTCGATGAGGCCCTGAAGGTCTCGCAGGGATCGGGCAAACGCATCGGGCAGGTGCTGGTCGATCTGGAATACTGCACCGAAGACGACATCGCCAAGGCACTGGCGTCGCAGTATGGCCTGGAATACATCGACCTCGACAGCCAGGACGCGATGCGCGCCGCCCATATGGACCTGATGCCGGTGGATTTGGTGAAGAAGTATCTGGTGCTGCCGCTGGAGAAGAAGGACGGCCGGCTGAAGGTGCTGATTCACGACCCGATGGACTTGGAACTGCTGGACATGCTGCGGTTTCGCATGAATTGCGAGATCGACACGGTGATCGGCAGCCGGACCAAGATCAAAAAGTTCATCGACTCGCTGCTGAGCGAAACGCAAAGCACGATCGACGACACGGTGCGACAGTTGTCGATCGACAAGGACGGCGGGCGCGGCGAAAGCGACGCGATGATCGCCGCGATGAAAGAGGAGGGGGCCGACGCTCCGATCGTGCGACTGGTGCATAAGATCATTCACGACGGCGTGAACCAGCGGGCGTCGGATATTCACATCGAGCCGATGCACGACCGGGTGCGATTGCGCTATCGCATCGACGGCGTGTGCCACGAGCGTGACAACATCCCCAAGCGAATGCAGAGTTCGATTCTGACCCGCGCGAAAATCATGTCGGGCATGAAGATCGAGGAACGTCGCATCCCGCAGGACGGTCGCATCAAGCTGAAGGTCAACGGGGTGCAGATCGACTTCCGCGTATCGGCGTGCCCGGCGTATCACGGCGAGTCGGTGGTGATGCGTATTTTGCGGCCTGATTCGGTGCGGATCGGCCTGGAAAACCTGGGCTTCGAGCCGGACCATCTGGATGCGTTCAACAAAATCATCAAACGACCGAACGGCATTTTCCTGGTGACCGGGCCGACCGGTTCGGGCAAGACGACGACGCTCTATTCGGCGCTGGACGTTCTGAACCGGCCTGACAAGAAGATCATCACCGCGGAAGACCCGGTGGAATACAACTTCACGGGCATCAATCAATGTCAGGTGCGGGAGGACATCGGGCTGTCGTTCAGCCGGATTCTGAGGGCGATGCTGCGTCAGGCGCCGAACATCATTCTGATCGGCGAAATCCGTGACAAGGAAGTGGCGGAAGTGGCGACGCAGGCGGCGTTGACGGGGCACCTGGTGTTCAGCACGCTGCACACGAACGATGCGCCGTCGGCGATCACGCGACTGATCGACATGGGCGTCAAGCCGTTCCTCGTGGCGTCGAGCATCCAGGCGGTGATGGCGCAGCGTCTGATCCGCATTTTGTGCCCGCAGTGCAAGGTGCCGGACCCTTCGCCGAATCCTTATTACCTGAAACTGATCGGGGCCGGCGAGCAGGATTTGAAGGATCACACGGTGATGAAGGCGGTGGGTTGCCCGGCGTGTTCCAACACGGGGTATCGCGGGCGCAAGGCGATTTTCGAGATGATGGTGATGAGCAGCGAGATTCGTGAATTGGCGTTCAAGCGGGCGGCGACGACGCAGATTCGCAAGGCGGCGATCGCGTCGGGCATGTCGCCTCTGGTGAACGACGGGCGGGTCAAGGTGCTCAAGGGGCTGACCACGCCGGAGGAAGTGGCGCGGATGGCGCAGGTGGAAGGGATGTCGATGGCGGAGGAGGAAGCGGTGTAAGGGAATGTGCGATGTTCAATGTGCGATGTGCAATATAGAAGAGGCGGAGCCGTGATGGCGACTCGACCGTGATACATTGCACATTGCACATTGCACATTGGAGATTATGAATGTCCACGGTTCATATTGATCGTTTGCTGGAGACCGTCATCAAGCAGGGGGCGAGCGATATTCATTTGACGGTGGACAAGCCGCCGACGCTGCGATTGCATGGTCGGCTGCGGGAGTTGAAGACGAAGGTGCTGACGCCGGACGACACGGTGTCGCTGATGAAGTCGATCGCGCCGGAACGGGCGCAGCAGGAATTGCAGGAGGAAGGGACGTGCGACTTCGGATTCGCATATGGGGACAAGGCGCGGTTTCGCGTGTCGATTTTCCGTCAGCGCGGCTCGCTGGCGCTGGTGCTGCGTCAGATCCCCACCAAGCTGCTGGGGTTCGACCAGATCGGGCTGCCGCCGACGGTGGGGGATTTGATACGCCGGCCTCGCGGGCTGTTTCTGGTGACCGGGCCGACCGGGTCGGGCAAAACCACGACGCTGGCGTCGATGATTAATTACATCAACGAGACCTACGACCGGCACATCATTACGGTGGAAGACCCGATCGAATACTATCACAATCACAAAAAGTCGATCATCAACCAGCGCGAAGTGGGCAACGACGTGACGAGTTTCGCCGAGGCGTTGCGGCGCGCGTTGCGGCAAGACCCCGATGTGGTGATGGTCGGCGAAATGCGCGACCTGGAAACGATCGAAGCGGCGGTTCGCGCGGCGGAAACGGGCCACCTGGTGTTCGGCACGCTGCACACCAACTCCGCCGGCGGAACGATCAACCGCATCATCGACGCTTTCCCGGTCGATCAGCAAAACCAGATCCGCATTCAATTGTCCACCTCGCTGATGGCGGTGCTCAGCCAGGCGTTGTTGCCTCGGTGCGACACCCCCGGCATGGTCGCGGCATTCGAGTTTCTGGTCGTCACGCCGGCCATCGGCAACCTGATCCGCGAAGGCAAGCCGATGAGTTTCATCGACTCGGCGATTCAGACCGGCAAGGCGCTGGGAATGCAGTTGCTCGACGACCACCTGTGGCAGATTTACCAGGCGGGCAAGATCACCGCCGAGGAAATGATCGACAAGTCGCGTGATCCCAAGTCACTGACGGAAAAAGTCCACCGCGCCGGCGGTCAGGTCGGACGCAGGGATCTGGACGACACGGTCCAATAACCCGGATTGACCACAGCGGCACGAAGGCACGGAGTATGAAAACAGAACAGTAGAACAACCCAACAGCAGAACATCCGGTCGTTGGCCGACTTGTTGTGCTTTTCCGTTGTTTTGATGTTTTGTTCCCCCCCCTCTGTGCCTCGGTGGCTCTGTGGTTCATTTTTTCTTCCTCTGCTATCTCCTCAGCTTCGGCGGTAAAATGAAATGAGAATGCGGGCAATCCTGTTCGGCACGGTTTTCGCGCCTTGGACTTACGTCATTTTAAGTGCTTTGATGAACCGGCTGTTCCGCGAAATCAGGATAAAAACGCCTACTGCAAGGTGCGTGCCGAACAGGATTGGAATGCGGGTGCTTCCCCTGACTCCACCGACCGCCCTGAATTGAGACCGACGAACAGGTGGCACCGTATCGCTTGGGGCATATCCATTGCCGTGGACAGGGTGAATTTAGCGGACTAATCAAACTGACATATGTGTTCAATGCGTTACTGGTTGATTTTCGGAGAATGAATCAATATTGAATTGTATGTAATACGTGCTTAATTTTTGCATAGATGCAATTTTAACCAAATGTCAGCATGAAAATTAGCTGAAAATTGGGGTTGTGTTAGAAGCAAAAAGACGATTTAATAATGGTGGCTGAACAGTCCTGAGTTTAGCCGGTTCGGAACGCCGCCCGTCGGCACGCGAGGGGTGAGCGGATCGAGGTCATCACCTGCGGGGCAACCCCGCAGTCAAGTAGTTCGCAAACGGACGAAAGCTCTTTGACAATCCGGCAACGATTGAAGGAATGTGCAATGTGGGATGTTCCATGTGCAATGTCCGATGCTGGATGTGGGATGGGGGCTTTGGGAGGGATGATGCACGATGGCGGGAAGCGGGGTTCGCGAAGCCGCAAGCGGCGGGGCGAAATGCAAACCACAAGGTTTTTCAGAAACCCCCACAACATCGCACATTGGACATTGAACATGGCGCATTCCCAATCGCTGTCTGATGAGCGACCTTGATCGCCGGCACGGAACACCTGAACGTGGCGGCGGACCGAATCCGCACCTGACAGGAGCAACGACATGGCAGCAGAAGCGCCCACCCCCGCGAAGAAACCCGGCCCGGAAGAGCTGCGGGGTCGCCGGCTCGGTCGCGTGTTGGCCAAGATGGGCAAGGTCACGCGCGACCAGGTTCACGAGGCGCTGGACCTTCAGCAGCAGCAGCGCCGGCCGATCGGACAGTTGCTCATCGAACTGGGCTACATCACCACCGACGATCTGAACAAGGCGCTGGCGGCACAGGCGGGGATGGAAGTTGTCGATCTGGAGCGAATGGAAATCACCGAGGAGGTGGTCCACATCATCCCGGCGGAGACGGCGCAGGCGTACAACTGTGTGCCGGTGCAATATGACAAGGCGAGCAATTCGCTGACGATCGCCGTCAAGAGCGCCGACAACTTCCGCGCGGTGGACGACCTGCGGTTGCTGATGGGCTTCAACGTCAAGGCCGTGGTCGCAGACGCCAAGCAGGTGGACATGTTCATCGCGCGGTTTTACGGCTCGGATGACGAGTCGATCGCGTCGTTGCTGGGCGAACTGGCGGGCGACCAGCAACTGCTGGAACTGGGCGAACGGGGCGAGTCGATCGACCTGGATTCGCTGCTGGCCGCGGCGGAGGACAACAAGGTCAAGCGGCTGCTGAATCTGGTGTTGCTCCAGGCGATCAAGGATCACGCCTCGGACGTGCATTTCGAGCCGTTCGAGGAAGAGTTCAAGATGCGTTACCGCATCGACGGCGTGCTGTATGAGATGATTCCGCCGCCCAAGCATCTGGCGCCGGCGATCATCAGCCGCATCAAGGTCATGTCGAGCATGGACATCGCCGAGCATCGCGTGCCGCAGGATGGTCGCATCGAGTTGATGGTGGCGGGGAACCCGGTGGATTTGCGTGTGAGCGTGTTGCCGACGATGTTCGGCGAATCGGTCGTGATGCGCGTGCTGGATCGGTCGAACGTGCAATTGGACCTGGACCGAAGCGGAATGCGTGAGGACGATCTGGTGACGATGCGGCAATTGATGGGCCGGCCCAACGGCATCATCATCGTGACCGGGCCGACCGGTTCGGGCAAGACGACGACGCTGTACGCGGCGTTGAACGAGATGAACGAAATCACCGAGAAAATCCTCACCGCCGAAGACCCGGTGGAATACGACATCGACGGGCTGATCCAGTGCCAGGTCAATGAGGAAATCGGTCTGACATTCGCGCGATGCCTGCGAAGTTTTTTGCGACAAGACCCGGACATCATTCTGGTGGGCGAAATCCGCGACCTGGAAACGGCGCAGATCGCGGTGCAGGCGTCGCTGACCGGTCACCTGGTGTTCAGCACGCTGCATACGAACGACGCGCCTTCGAGCATCGCGCGATTGCTGGACCTGGGATTGGAGCCGTTTTTGGTGACCGCCACGCTGGAGGCGATCGTGGCGCAACGACTGGTGCGTCGGATTTGTGTGCATTGCAAGGAGGCGTACACGCCGACGGAAGAGCAGTTGATGGAGTTGCAGTTGGCGCCCGAGGACGTGGAAGGCCGGCAGTTTTACCGGGGCAAGGGCTGCCAGCACTGCAATCATCAGGGCTATCGGGGCCGGACGGCGTTGTTCGAGATCATGGTGCTGGACGATGAATTGAAAGACCTGATTATGCAGCACGCATCGACGAACGTGTTGCGGAACGAATCGCGGAAGCGCGGGATGCGCACGCTGCGTCAGAGCGGTTTGCTGGCGATTTACGACGGTCTGACGACCATCGAAGAAGTCGTGAAGGAAACGATCACGGAAGAGGATTGAAGAAGGGACCAAGGGACCAAGTGAAGAAGTTTAGCGGGCGGCACGAAGTGCCCCTGTGACGGAAAAGTAAAAGGAGCATCGCCATGCCGACTTTTCAGTATGAAGCATTGAACCAGGCCGGTCAGCCGCAGAAGGGGACGGTGGACGCGGCGAGCAACGAGGACGCGATCCAGCGCATCAAGGGCCAGGGCCTGTTCCCGACCAGCGTGCGCGAGCGCAAGGTGAAGAAGAAAGCCGGGGGACCGACCGGGGCCGCGCCGAAGAAAAAGGGCGGGCAGATCACCATCGGCTTCGGCGGAGTGTCGCAGAAGCTGGTCACGCAGTTTTCCCGCCAGATGTCCACGCTTCAGGACGCGGGTCTGCCGATTCTGCGCTCGCTGCAAATTCTTTCCGAACAGCAGAAGCCCGGCCCGCTCAAGGGCATGCTCGAACAGATCGCCGTGGACGTCGAAGGCGGCTCATCGCTCAGCGAAGCGATGGCCAAACACCCCAAGGCGTTCGACCGGCTTTACACCAAGATGATCGCGGCGGGTGAAATCGGCGGCGTGCTGGACATCATCCTCCAACGACTGGCCGACTTCATGGAAAAAGCGCAGCAGTTGAAGAAGCGCGTCGTCAGCGCGATGATCTACCCGATCGCGGTGGTCTCCATCGCCGTGTTGATCGTCATGGGCATCATGATCGTCGTCGTGCCCAAGTTCAAAACCATTTTCTCCGACTTCGGCACGAAACTGCCCGGCCCCACGCTGATGCTCATGGGCTTCGCCGACTGGGTCGCCGGGCAACAGGAAGGCCAGGTGATTCCGGGTTGGATCATCGTGATCGGCGCGCCGTTCGCGCTGTTTTTCGGCTCGAAAATCGTCTCCAAGAGCAAGGCCGGTCGCATGATCCTTGACCGGCTGAAACTGAAGATTCCCGTGCTCGGCAAGCTCACCAAGGCCGGTTCCATCGCGCGGTTCACCCGCACGCTCGGCACGCTCATCGCCGCCGGTGTGCCCATCCTCGAAGCCATCGCCATCACACGCGACACCGTCGGCAACGGCGTCTATGAAAACGCCCTCCAGAAAGTTCACGATTCCATCCGTGAAGGCGAAAGTTTCGCCGGCCCGCTCCGCGAAACCAAGGTCGTCGATCTGCTGGTCGTCAACATGATCGACGTCGGCGAAGAAACCGGCGAACTGGACAAAATGCTCACCAAGGTCGCTGACAACTACGACGAAGAAGTCGATAACCTCGTCCGCGCCCTGATGTCCCTGCTCGAACCCCTGCTCATCCTCTTCCTCGGCGTCGCCGTCGGCGGCATCGTCATCGCCCTGTTCATGCCCATCCCCGCCCTCATCGGCGGCGTCATGGGACAGGGCGGCGGGTAAGTGGAAAGTCAACACTCAGCAAGGAAAGTGATATGGATTTCGGATTTCGGATTTCGGATTTCGGATTGCAAAGCCGACATGAATCAGCGGTGAGCGGGCGAATTGCGCATCAATCCGCAATCCGCAATCCGCAATCCGCAATCGGCTTCACCCTTGTCGAACTCCTCGTCGTCATCGCCATCATCGCATTGCTGCTGGGCATCCTCATCCCCGCCGTGTCACATGCCCGCAGGAACGCTGAGATGTCCGCCACCAACCAATACATGAACGCCGCGGCGCTCGGCATCAAAACCTATCACAACGATTTCAACGCCTATCCGCCGAGCGACAAGAACAAAATGACCGGCTCCGGTACCACCTTCGGCGTCACCAACAACACCATGAACAACTGGACCGGTGCCGAACTGCTCGCACAGGCATTGGTCGGCCTTTATTCAGCCGGCAGCAATGGCGATTTCCACACCGGCCCCGGCTGGGCCAAAACCACCGACGCCAAAGTGTACGGCCCCTATCTCAGCCCCGGCGAACACGGCATCATGGCCGGGACCGCCGCCGGTGCTTACGTCCTCAGTGATTCATGGGATCAGCCCATCCAATACTACCGTGCGAATGCCGGCGCGACTTCCACGAATTTGTGGGGTGGTTCCGCAACTTATCGCTTCAATACAGCCGACAACACCAACGCCCCCACTATCAAACCCGCCGGCGATTCCGTCCTCCAATCCGCCAAGTTCCTGCTCATCAGCATCGGACCCGATGGCAAGGTCAGTGCGAACACAACCTCCGCTGAAAAGCCCTATGACAACGACGACGTCGTCGTCACCGGCCCGTAAGGAGACATGCCATGAATTTCGGATTTCGGATTTCGGATTTCGGATTGCAAAGCCGACATAAACCCGCGGTGAACGGTTGGGTTACGCCCCAATCCGCAATCCGCAATCCGCAATCCGCAATCGCTTTCCGGGGGTTCACCTTGGTCGAACTCCTTGTCGTCATCGCCATCATCGCATTGCTGCTCGGGCTGGGCCTGCTCGTCGGACCCGCGGTCATCGGCAA
>JBAYVY010000107.1:0-10087 GCA_041674345.1 Phycisphaeraceae bacterium
GCTCCGCTACGGCTGCGGGCTGCGCCCTTGCCTCCGCTGCGCCGGTCCCGGCGAACCACAACACGGGACACTTCTACTGAGTCCAAACAGGGGACATTTCTACTTGAGTTGCGACAATTAATGGATGTTTGTTTTCGCGGACGCAAAACAAGCGCGGGCGATGTCACAGTATTTCAACGCCTGGGACCAGCGATCCGATTCCTCTGTCAAGACGCCGCCCGCGCCCGGAAAAGTGCGGGCATAAGCATTTTTCGCGTACAACAATTCCGGTGCGAAGGTCAGATAATCGCCCATTTCCGCCGTCCGAAGAAAGCCCCGCATCGACGCGATCCACATCGCCTTGAAATGTTCGACGTTCGGCTCGTCATCGCGCACGCCGACGGCGACCTGCATGCAGCCCGGATTGCCGATGCGACCATGAATAAACCGCACCCGCTCCAGCACCGGCGTGATGAACGCCAGTTTCTTCCCGAACCCGCCGTACACCATTTCGTGCCCGGTGTACCAGTGTGAAAAGTCGCCGTTGAACCGCACATCAGGCCGGCGCTCGACAAGTTTCACCGTTCGCCAGTTGTCCTGCGTGATCGTCGCGCGGTGCGTTTCGATGAACATCGGGAAATCGAACTTCGCCGAGGCGTCCAACACCGCATCGACCAGCCGATCCATCTGGTCATCATCCTCCATCCCCCAGCCGACGTGCAATGTGGCGCATTCAAATCCCGCGTCGATGTTTTGTTTCGCCGTCGTGGCCGCTTCATCCGGTTCGTTCACCCGTCCCCCGCCGGCCGCGCCGAGTCCCGCGGCACGGGCCGGTTTCGCATCGCCGCCCTGCACACCTTGGTAACCCGCCGCCTTGATCGCGTGGTAAAGTTCCGCGTCATCGGGGCGCGGCCCCGTGCTGAAATCCGGCAATTCAGCCAGCGTGCCCATGTTCAGATAACAGCGCAACGCCGGTGGTTGCCCGCCATCATCGTGGGTATTGCGAATCATGCTTTGCTCCCAGCCCCGGGGTGATCGTCATTGCCGGACCGGCGTCGCGCCCGTCAGGTAAACCGGGTAGTAATCCTGCAAGGCGTGAACGCCCCACGCGCCCTTGCGCAGCGCCGTGATCGCCCGCACCGCCGCCGCCGCGCCGGTCGTCGTCGTAATCATCGCCACGTTGTACCGCACCGCCGTCGCACGCAGCTTGCCTTCGTCGGTCTTCATGCCCTTGCGGGTCGGCGTGTTGATGATGAGCGACAGCTCGTTGTTCTTAATCATGTCGATCGCGTTGGGCCTGCCTTCGCTGATTTTGTTCACGCGTTGCACCTTGACCCCGCGCTCGGTCAGATAGGTGAAGGTTCCCGCCGTGCTGTAAACGACGAAGCCCAGTTCGTTGAGCCGGCGGGCGACGTTCACGAAATACGCCTTGTCCGATTCACGCACCGACAGGAACACGTTCCCACCGGTCGGCAGCGAACCGCTGGTCCCCATCTGGCTCTTGGCGAACGCCACCGCGAAATCCGCATCCGCGCCCATCACCTCGCCCGTCGAGCGCATTTCCGGCCCCAATATCACGTCCACCCCCGGAAACTTGCTGAACGGAAACACCGATTCCTTCACGCTCGTGTGGTCCGGCAGGTAATTCTCGCCCACCCCCAACTCCGCCAGTGTGCAACCGGCCATCACCTTCGCGGCGATCCGCGCCCAGCTTCGTCCCGTCGCCTTGCTCACGAACGGCACGGTGCGCGACGCGCGCGGGTTCACCTCCAGCACGTAAATCTCATGCCGCTCCCCTTCGGTCCGGGGGTGGGTGATCGCGTACTGAATGTTCATCAGTCCGCGCACTTTCAGCGACTGGGCCAGTTGCCTGGAATGCGCAATCAGCCGGTCGATGGTTTCGGCGGGCAAAGCGTAGGGCGGAATCGCGCACGCCGAGTCGCCGGAGTGGATGCCCGCTTCTTCGATGTGTTCCATCACGCCGCAGATCAGCGAGCCGCCGCGTATCGCGGCGGATTCCGCGTCGGCACGACGCGGCTCGCTGGAGCCGTAATCCCCCACGACATCGACATCGACTTCCGTCGCTTCCGACAAAAACTTGTCGATAAGGATCGGCTGATCGTCCAGGTCCGACGCGCCGATGGCCAGTTTCATGTAGTGCCGCAGTTGTTCATCGTCATACACCGTTTCCATCGCCCGCCCGCCCAGCACGAAACTGGGGCGCACCAGCACCGGGTAACTGATCTTGTTGGCGATGACGACAGCTTCCTCGATGTTGTGGGCGATGCCGTTCGCGGGCTGGCGGATGTTCAGGTCCATCAGCAACTTTTGAAAACTCTTGCGGTCTTCCGCCAGGTCGATGGATTCGACGCTCGTGCCGATGATCGGCACACCCGCGTCCTGCAACCCGTGCGCCAGATTCAGCGGCGTCTGTCCCCCGAACTGCACAATGACCCCATGCAAATGGCCGGGGGTGCCCAGCGGCGCGCCGTTCAATCGTTCGCAAAGATTCAGCACATCCTCCAGCGTCAGCGGCTCGAAAAACAACAGGTCGCTCGTGTCGTAATCCGTCGAAACCGTTTCCGGGTTCGAGTTCACCATCACCGATTCAAACCCCAATTCATCGGCGGCGAACGCGGCCTGCACACAGCAATAATCAAACTCAATGCCCTGTCCGATCCGGTTCGGCCCCCCGCCCAGAATCACGATCTTCTTGCGATCCGTGACACGGACCTCGTCATCGTAAGAAAGGGACGGAGGGACTAAGGGACGAAGGGACGAAGTGGGGGAAGAAAGGGACGGAGGGACTAAGGGACTAAGGGACGAAGTGGGGGAAGAAAGGGACGGAGGGACTAAGGGACGAAGGGACGAAGTGGGGATCGGCCCCGCCTCTTTCCCTTCGTCCCTTCGTCCCTTCGTCCCTTCGTCCCTATTCTCTTTCCCTTCGTCCCTTCCCACCACCACCATCGGCGATTCATATGTCGAATAGTAATACGGCGTGCGCGCCTCGAACTCCGCCGCGCAGGTATCCACCAGTTTATACACCGGCTCAATGCCCAGCTTCTTGCGATGTTTCCGCACCGCCAGAATGTTCGCCGTGTTGATCCTGCCCAGATACAGATTCGCCAGTTGCGGGTCCGAGTAACCCATCTGCTTCGCCCGGCGCAAAACTCCCGGGGGCACGTCATCCAGCTTCGCATACTTGCACAGCACATCCTCGAACTGCACCAGTTCCAGAATGTGATCGAGAAACCACGGGTCGATGCGCGTCGCTTCGTACACCTGCTCAATGGTCCAGCCCATCTTGAAGGCGTAACGCAGGTAATACAACCGGCCCTGCGACGGCACCGTCAGCTTGCGACGCAGTTTGTCTTCGGGGATCGGCCACTCGACGGCGGATGTGGCGGGGTCGCTTGAATGACCCCGCCGGGCGTTCAGCCACTTGTCGTTCTGGTCCAACCCCAGCCCGAATCGCTTGACCTCCATCGAGCGGATGCCTTTTTGCAGCGATTCCTTGAACGTGCGCCCGATGCTCATCGCTTCGCCCACGCTCTTCATCTGCGTGGTCAGCGTTTCATCGGCTTCGGGGAACTTCTCAAAAGTCCATCGCGGAATCTTCGTCACCACATAATCAATGGTCGGCTCGAAACACGCCACCGTCTTGCCCGTGATGTCGTTGGGGATTTCGTCCAGCGTGTACCCCACCGCCAGTTTCGCCGCGATCTTGGCGATGGCGAAGCCCGTCGCCTTCGACGCCAGCGCCGAGGAGCGAGACACGCGCGGATTCATTTCAACCACGACCATTTCACCGGCGGGCGTTCGTTTGTCGAAGCCCGGATTGATGGCGAACTGGATATTGCATCCGCCGGTTTCCACGCCCACCGCCCGAATAATGGCGATCGACGCATCGCGCATCCGCTGGTATTCACGATCCGTCAGCGTTTGGATCGGCGCGACCGTGATCGAGTCGCCGGTGTGAACGCCCATCGGATCGACGTTTTCGATGCCGCAGATGATGACGACGTTGTCGGCCTTGTCGCGCATCACTTCCAGTTCATATTCCTTCCAGCCCAGCACGGACTGGTCGATGAGCACCTGATGGATCATCGAGGCGTCGAGGCCGCGACGGATGATGTCCTCGAACTCTTCGCGGTTGTAGGCGATGCCGCCGCCGGTCCCGCCGAGCGTGAACGCCGGGCGGATGATCGCCGGCAGGCCGCACACTTCCAGAAACGCCACCGCCTCGTCCAGCGAGTTGACCGTTTTCGCCAGCGGTTGTTTGAGGCCAAGCCCTTCGACGATTTGGCGGAACAGGTGGCGGTCCTCCGCCGCGGCGATCACCTGGCGGCTGGCGCCGATCATCCGCACGCCGAATCGGTCGAGAATGCCCTGGTCATAACACTGGCAGGCGCAGTTGAGCGCCGTTTGCCCGCCGAGCGTCGGCAGCAGCGCGTCGATGGGCTGGCCGCGGTCTTTCTCGGCCTGCAAAATTTTTTCGACGGTCTCCGGCGTGATCGGCTCGATGTAAGTGCGATCCGCGAACTCCGGGTCGGTCATGATCGTCGCCGGGTTGGAGTTGATAAGCACGACGCGATAGCCCTCTTCACGCAACGCCTTGCACGCCTGTGTGCCGGAGTAGTCGAATTCGCACCCCTGGCCGATGACGATCGGGCCGGAGCCGATGATGAGGATATGATGGATATCGCTGCGTTTGGGCATTGGGAGGCGACTCAATGAAGGTATGGACGAGGATAAATCTGGACAAATGTACCGGAGTGCGAGCAACCATTCAAGGGAACAGGCAACGCGGAATAACCAGCCACCAATGACAAATGACCCAATAAACTTCAATGTTCAAGGACCAATGCCCCAACAGCGGAGACATCCCCGCGTTTGGGGTTGGTCATGGGTGATTGGATTTTATTGGGTCGTTTGTCATTGGAGTTTGGTGGTTTGTTTGGTCATTCGTCATTGGTGCTTGGTCATTGCATCACCTGCTATCATACTCCCCGATGAGCCACGACACGTCCTCCCATCCCGACATCCGCCTCATCGCCATCGACATTGACGGCACGATGCTGCGTTCGGACAAGCAACTGACCCGCGCCACCGGTCGGGCCGTCGCCGCCGCGATGACCCGGGGCGTCAAAATCGTCCTCGCCTCCGCCCGTCCGCCGCGGTCGCTGCGCCAAATCTACGAAGCGCTCGAACTGGACAGCGTGACGATCAACTACAACGGCGCTCTGATTCACGATCCGCGCGCCAACCGCAACCTGTTCCATCAGCCGCTGGATGTCGCCGATGTTCGCCGGGTCATCGCCACCGCCCGCAAGACCGACCCCGACTGCATGGTTTCGCTGGAGATTCTCGACAAGTGGTACACCGATCACTTCGATGAAGCCCTGCCCACCGAAACCTCCCTCGCCTTCAAGCCCGACTTCATCGGTCCGCTCGACGCCTTTCTCACCGTACCGATCACCAAGCTCATGCTCCTGGCCCCGCCGACGCGCATGGCGAAAATCACCCGGGCCGTGAAGGCGAAGCACCGCGGGCGGATCGGCCTGGCCGTCAGCGACAAGCATCTGCTTCAGGTGATGCACCCGCAAGCCAGCAAGGGGGCCGCTCTTCAGCGCGTCGCCGATGATTACCGCATCGACGCCGCCAACGTCATGGCCATCGGTGACGCGCCCAACGATCTGTCGATGATTCAGTGGGCCGGGCTGAGCGTCGCGGTCGGCAACGCCTGGCCCGCCGTCCGAGAAGCGGCCAAAGTCACCGTCCCCAGCAACGACGCCGACGGCGTGGCGCACGCCATTGAGCAATTCGTGCTGAAATAAGAATGGGCCACGAAGACGCGAAGACGCTAAGAAAGACAATACAAGAGTATTCCTTCGCGCCTTAGCGCCTTCGTGGCCCATTTTTCCACACCTCGTTTCGCCGTATAATGATGAACTTCCTCAAACCACGGACCCCCCCCCATGCTCCCACGACGCAAAACACGGCAGGTCACGCTCGGTGACGCCCACCACGGCATCGTCAAAATCGGCGGCGACGCGCCCGTCTCCGTCCAGACCATGACCTCCGGCTACACCTTTGAAATCGACAAGTGCATCGCCGAGATCAACAAACTCGCCGCCGGCGGAGCTGACATCGTCCGCGTCGCCGTCCCCGAAAAAAAAGACACCGACGCCCTCAAACAGATCATCCCCGCCGTCCGCGTCCCCATCGTCGCCGACGTTCACTTCCACTTCCAGCGCGCCCTCGAAGCCATCGACGCCGGCGTACACAAAATCCGCCTCAACCCCGGCAACATCTCCGACAAAGCCCAGGTCAAAGAAGTCGTCCAGGCCTGTAAAGCCCGCAAATTACCGATCCGTATAGGCGTCAATGAGGGCTCGATCATCGAACGCAAGGACAAGCAGAAACGCCTGAAGGAACTCGGCGGCGTCTTCTCCGACAACAAGCACGGCCACTTCCTCGCCATCATGATCGCCAAGCTCGAAGAATATCTCGACATCTTCTACGAACTGGATTTCCACGATGTCGTCATCAGCGCCAAAAGCCCCGATCCGACGCTCGTCATCGACGCCTACACCGAAATCTCCAAACGCTTCGATCACCCGTTGCACCTCGGCGTCACGCACGCCGGGCCGAAGGAAACCGGCACGATCCGCTCGGTTGTGACATTGGGCCATCTCTTGGCCTCCGGGGTCGGCGACACCATTCGCATCAGTTACGCCAACGATCCGATCTATGAAGTCGAAGACGGCCTGGAACTGCTTTATTGCCTTGGATTGCGCGAACGCATCGGTGTCGATCTGATCGCCTGCCCGACCTGCGGGCGCATTCAGGTCGATCTGTTCACGCTCGTGCAGGAAGTGCGGCACAAACTGAAAGCCGAGATCAAACTGCCGATCAAGGTCGCCGTGATGGGCTGCATCGTCAACGGCCCCGGTGAAGCGGAAGGCGCCGACGTCGCCATCTTCGCCGGCGACCGCCGCGGCATCATCTACGTGCAGGGCCGGCGCGTCGCCAACGTCCCCGAAGAAGAAATCCTCGAAGCGTTGTTGGATGAATGCCGAAAGTTCGAGCAGAAAGTATTGAGCGGTCAGGCGAAACTCGGCGAAAAAGTCGTCGAAATCGCCCCGCCCGACCCCATCGGCGAACTCGGAAGTGGTTTTGAAAAGATCGCGGCGGGCCAAGTCGATAAACTCACCGACCTGACCGTCGGCGGGCGCTGAGGCCGCTCGCGGCTTAGCGATTCTCTATTATCGGTACGACAATGATCTCGCATCAATCACGTGAAGCCGATGGTTGGACGAGCATCTCACGTTGGAAAGCGATATTGATTCTTATTCTTGGCCCGCAATTCATTTTCGATAGCTTTCGCCTCATCACGAGTCTTGCACGGCAAGCAGTGATATTCAATATCTGCGAGGTGGGCAAGAACGTACTCGCGTTTCGCTGAGTTGTTCCGGGTGCCACAGCCGAAAGGTTTGGGCAAAAGACTCGACATACGGTTTGCGCAGTGACCGCCAATGCCAACCAGTAAGAGTTCGCCGGAAATAGCGTGGCGAAGTTCATAGACGCCGGGGCCGAACGGCGCGGCGAGCAGTTGGCCTTTACGCGGATCGGGAAAACTTTGCCATTGAGTCCATGTGACCACCGAACACCCTTTCTTTTTAACAGTAATTCGACATTAGCACAACGTGGGCGAATCGCCGTGCGATTTTTTCATAAGTAATTCACCACGATTGACTTGCCAAGAATAAGCTATCATTATAACAACGCCGTTAGCTCATCGGTGGAATGTGAACCATGCCTGAAATATCACGATTCTTGGGAATCATCATTGCGATGTTCTACAATGATCATGCTCCGCCGCATTTCCATGTGCGGTATGGTGAGCAGAAGGCCACGGTCAGTATTGAGTCGTTGAGCATTCTGGAAGGCCAGTTGTCGCCGCGTGTGATGGGGTTGGTGGTGGAATGGGCGGCACTGCATCGGAAGGAGTTGCAGGAGGATTGGGAATTGGCGCGCCGCCGCGTTCCGTTGCAGAAGATTCAACCGCTGGAATAAACGCCATGCTCAAAGATATTGTCCAAGTCACGCCTGTTGGGGATTACCGGTTACGGCTGCGCTTTGAAGACGGCGTTGAAGGCGTTGTCGATATTGCTCGACTTGTTGGCTTCGATGGTGTTTTCGCCGCGTTGCGTGATCTGACCAAGTTTCAGCAAGTCCGTGTCAACGAAGAACTCGGCACCATCGTCTGGCCCAACGGGGCTGATCTGGACGCTTCGGTGCTGTACGCGCACATTACCGACCAAACGCTTGCGACGGGTACCCGCTAAACTCTGCTATAATATCCGCATGACCCGCGATGAACTGCTTTCTCGCATTTCCATCGATCCGAACATCTGCTTCGGCAAGCCCTGTGTGCGCGGGCATCGCATCTGGGTGTCGCTGATCCTCGATTTGTTGGCCGGCGGTGAAACCTCGCGGCAAATCCTCGATGATTACCCCGGCTTGCAAGAGGCGGATATTCTCGCCTGCATCGCATATGGAGCGGAGATGTCGCGTGAACGGTATGTGGAGTTACCCGCGGGGGCCGGGCGGTAAAACTGAAACTCGACGGAAAATGACGCTTTCGGCGCGGCCCGCTTAAGCGGGCCGCACCCACGACGCATTTCTCATCACACGCCCCAAATTACGCTATGCTGTGGTCCCGAAATCTGGAGACCGCATCGTGTACCTCTTCCCCGCGATTGATTTGCGTGACGGCCAAGTGGTTCGCCTCTATCAGGGCGATTACGACAAGCAGACCACCTACGGCGATGACCCGGTTGCACAAGCGCAACGCTTCGCCGACGCCGGGGCGACTTTTCTGCATGTCGTCGATCTGAACGCGGCTCGCACCGGCACGATGACGCATCTGCCGATCATCGAACGCATCGCGTCAACCACGGGCCTGCGCGTCGAGTTCGGCGGGGGCGTGCGCGATGACGATGCGATTGCGCGGTTGGTGAACGCGGGGGTCAGTCGCATCGTCGTCGGCACGGCGGCGCTGACGAACTGGACCTGGTTTGAGCAGGCGGCTCACCGGGCCGCGCTGGCGAACAAACTCGTGTTGGGACTGGATGCGAAAAAAGGCAAACTCGCGGTGCATGGCTGGGAAACGACCACCGAGGCGACGCCCCCGGAAGTTGCGAAGAAGGTGAATGGCTGGCCTCTGGCGGGGATCGTGTTCACGGACATCGCGACGGACGGCACGTTGCAAGGCCCGAACTACGCATCAACGCGCGAACTGGCCGAAGCGACCACCGTGCCTGTCATCGCTTCCGGGGGCGTGGGGACGCTGGAGCATCTGCGGCGATTGCGCGATCTGCCGATTTACGGCGCGATTGTCGGAAGGGCGCTGTACGACGGTGCGTTCACGATCCAGCAGGCGATCGGGGTGCTGGAACGGGGAGAGTAATCAGGCGAACAATCGCTCGATCAATTGTTCGCGTGACAGGTGATGATGTTCGGCGATGCTGCGAAGGATTGCCGCGAGCGTGCCGGGTTTGATGGGGCGATGATCGGGAATGGTGATGTGATGTTCGGCCGGGTTGGGGCAGGTCAGGCGGATGTGGCTGCCTGTCTGACGAATGATCCGGTAGCCCGGTTTCGACAGGGCGCGGGCCGGTTCACGTCCGTTCAAATCCCTCGGAAGGCGCGTCATGCGGCGATTACCTCATCATGCACATGATGCAGACGAATCACCTTCGGGCGATCTTCTTCGATGTCGAACGCACAGGCCACCGCGTCACGCACCATGGCCTTGAGGTCGTCGAGGGTATCACCCTGGGTGAAAATGTCATGTTGCACCGAGCGGGCGGTGTAGCCGCCGGTGGGGTCTTCTTCGACGATGAAGATGATCTCGATCATGGCAGGGTATTATAACCGACGCGGGGGCTGACGCCCTCCGCTAAACCCCCGAAAGTTTTTGGGGTGCATGACAGTTTTCGCGGGGGGATAGCCGACAAGATGTAGTGGTGGGTCGCCCCGGACGGCGATCCGACGGCAGCCAACGAGCAAGGAGGTTCCATCATGGCGGCACGGACGACAC
>JBAYVY010000108.1:0-10038 GCA_041674345.1 Phycisphaeraceae bacterium
GGTGCCTTTGACACGTTTGTTGAATTGCTTGACACCGGCCTCGGTCACGCCGCTGCCGATGGGCCAGCCGCGTTGTCGGTATTGCGGGTAGTTCATATGTTCGGCATGACGTTGGAAGTAACCGACGTTTTGCGCCGGTGTGCGTCTGGGATGATCGGTCGGATCATCGGCGTGCGGGGGAGGTAAAAGACAGAGTGAAATCCCTTTCCAAAAGTTCTTTCTCCGCGGTTAATTCTTCATCGTTTCGCCCGTATTTCCAGCACCGACGGCATGACCGTCAGGCACGCCGCGAGCGTCAGCAACATGCCCATCGCCAGGGTCAGGCCCAGCGAGGCGATGCCGCGGTGATGCGCCACCAGCAGCGCGCCGAAGCCGATGATGGTGGTCAGCGATGTCATCGTGATCGCCTTGCCGGTGCCCTCGGCCAGTCCGGGCGGATGTTCATCAGGCGCGGCGCGGAAGCGGTGGATCATATGGACGCCGTTATCGACCCCGATGCCGAACAGCAGAGGCAGCACGATGATGTTGGCCGGATTGAGCGCCCAGTCGCCCCAGCCCCTCGTGCCCAGCAGCACGATGAAACCCACGCCCACCGGCAGCAGCGACAGCAGCGAATCGGTGACGGACTGGAAGTCGATCAACACCAGGATGAACACGACGATGAGCGCGAAGATGCCGGCTTCGATGTAGGCGCGGATCATCAGTTGCGTCGATTCATAAATCTGCACGACCGTGCCGGTGACCAGCGGATCGACGGTTCGCATCTGCGTCATGAACGGTTCAAGCTGCGCGGGGTCGTACACATCGCCTTTGGGGAAAACTTGCAGGAGCAGCACATCGCGGCGCGGCCCGCCGACCGCCGCTCGCCGCGCCGGCGCTGGCAGGTCGCCGGGCGTCAGATCGCGCGTGACCAACGCCTGGTCGATGGTGGTTTTCAGTTGATCGCGCCACCGGGCGAACACTTGATTCAGCGCGACCAGACGGGCGGCGGCGGTCGCGTCATCGAGGTCGGCCAGTTGCGTACTGACGGCCTGCAACTTGCCGGCCAGTTGTTTCAACGCCCCATCGACGCGCGGCGCGTCGGCCAGTTCGGGGCGTTTGCGCGCCAGATTCATGGCGAAACCCAGCGTTTGCAGCGTCGCCTGCGCCAGTTCGGGCGTGCTGGGTTGGGCCTGCGGCAGCGAGGCGTCGAGCCAGATTTTCAGTTTGCCGCGCACCTGCGTGATGCGTTCGCACTTGCGGGCGTTATCCGAAGGGAACAGCAGGCCGATGCCGCCGACCGACGCGACGCTCGGCAGTTTTTCAAACGCCCGGGCGCGTTGCTTTGCTTCGGCGAGCGCGGTTTGGATGTCGCCGCTTTGGACGGTGATGCACGATGCGCCGAACCAGATGGAATCGCCGGCGGCGTTGTCGTCATTTTTCGCACTGGTGTCCGCACCGTCCGTCAGTCGATCGAACCACGTCACCGACGGCAAACCGCGAGGCAGCAGGTTGGACAGGTTGTAGTCGTAGCGCAGCTTCCTCATGCCCAACAGACCGGCGATGCTGATGATGAGCACCAGCACGACGGTGATCCGCGGTTTGCGATAGAACGGCGTCCACCAGTGGCGGGCATACAACTGGAACTTGCGGTCGGCGGGCGGCTTGATGTGATGGGCGTGGGGGCGGGTCAGCCGAAGCAACGCGGGCAGCACGGTGAACATCGCCACGAGGCAGAGCAGAATGCCCACGCCGGCGATCAGACCCATTTCCGCCATGCCGGTGAAATCGGTGAACAGCGTGGTGCAGAACGCGGCGGCGGTGGTGATCGCGCCGGTGGCGATGCCCGGTCCCATCGTCTGCATGGCGTCGATCATGGCCTGTCGAAAACCGTCCGGCCCGTCGGGGTATTGCCCGCGCACCATCTCGAATCGCGTGACCAGGTGGATGCCGAACGCCACGCCCAGCCCCAGCAGCATCACCGTGAACGTGATCGACAGCAGTTGCAAATGCCCGATGCTCAGCGTGACGAACCCGAAGCTCCACGCCACCCCGGCCAGCAGCGCGACGACAGTCGTCAGCGGCAACATCACGCTGTGAAACGATGCGACCATCAGCACCGCGATCAGCACCACCGCCAGTATGCTGGCGAGGGTCGAATCACGCATCGTCACGTCGGTTTCATCGCTTTCGATGGCGGGCAACCCCGTCAACCCCGCCTCCACGCCAGGCATCGCCGCGAGAGTTTCCGCCAGCGCCTTGCGCGTCGCCAGCATCGCCGGTTTCACCGGCTCCAAATCGTGGTCCGACAACTTCGGCTCGATCATCATCGCCAGCATTCCCCCGTGATTCACCGGCAGATATTCGTACCGTTTGCCCATCACCGCGTTCAACTGGTCGCCGACGGTCTGATCGTCTTTGCCCGCCAGCGCTTCGCCCATCGCGCTGATGAGGTGGCTGAATCGGTCGATGCCCTCGGCGATCTGCGCGTCGCTGGGCGCTGTGCCGGGTTGATCCTGTTGGGCCATCATCGCCGGGGCGCCGGCCAGCAATGACGCGAGGTTGGGCGAGCCGAGCATCAGGCCCGACTGCGACATGCCGTACATCGCCTGGTCGAATTCGTTCCACGGCAGCAGCCGCACCGCGGCGGGGCTGGTGTTCCATGTGTCGATGCGCCAGTAAACATCGCTGATCGCCTGTTTGTCGGCCAGCAGGGAAGCCGCCAGATGATCGGCGAAGTTTTCCGCCTTTTCCCGCCCGCCCTCGCCGTCGGGCACGGCGATCAGCACGATCAAATCATCGAAACTGAAAGCTTTGCGATACTGTAAATACCGCTGGTTCCAGTCCAACTCCGTGCTGATGAGCGCGTTGCGGTCGGGTTGGAACTTCAGTTCCATGACGGAATACACCGTCGCCGCCGCGGTCAGCAGCAGCCCGATGCCCAGCACCAGCCAGGGGTGGTCGCACACCAGCCCGGCCCATCCGCCCAATACGCGATATCGCAGTTTTTCGTGCATGTTCTTTGAAGTCGAAAGTCGGAAGTGGGAAGTAAAGCTCCCCTGTTCACTTCCCACTTCCGACTTCCCACTTCCCGCTTTCCTTTACGCTTTCACCCAAATATCCGGCCGGCGATACGTCACGCCGCCGCGTTCGATTTCCAACACCGGCCAACCCGCGCCGGCCTGCGTCAGCCATTCGATTCCATCGGCCCGCACGATCATCGTGTCCTCGCTCTTGGCGCCCGTGATCGACGGGTTCCACGCGAACGCCTGATTCACGCAAACCACCGACGGGCAGGCCGGCGTGGCGAACACATCGCGCCCGTCGTATCCGGTTGAGCCGCCCTGATGATGCAAACGCCACTGTTCGCCGAAACCCTGCCGGTCGTATTCCGCCACGATTTCCGCGAAAATTTCGCCGAAGGTTCGACCGGGTTTCGTCGCCGCGTTGGCCGTCACGTCCACCTGCGCCACCGCGCGATGTTTCAATTTCGTCTGCGCATCGGGTACGCGGAAACTCACCAGCCGCGTCAGGTTCGTCCACAGTCCGTGCGCCTCGGCACACACGACCACCATCACGCGATCCTGAATCTTGCGGCCCTTGCTGATCGGGTGACGCCGCGTGTCGATGCGATCATCCGCCGCGATCAGGTACACCGGCACGCGCACATCGTGCGGCATGAACGCCGCGTGGATCATCGCCGCCACATCGTGTTCGCTCATGCCCGGTTCGATTTGCCTGCAAACCCGCTCGGTCAGTTCCGTCGTCAATTTCCCGTGGGCGCGATAGCGTTCGATTTCCGGTTCCAACATCGGTACACGCAAATTGCGAATCGCATCGCCCATCAGCAAGCCGCCCCCGCCCCCGAAAGCAATGTCAATGCCCAGCGTTTTGCCGGTCGGCAGCACGCGCGCCATCGCCCGCGATTCGCCGTCGGCCTGCGCCCACGGGTATTCGATCAGATCGACCGTCAGCCCGGCCAGTTCCTCCTCCAGCAGCCGCCGCGTTTCAATGTTGTTCGACACGAGAAACACGCGGTCGGCGGTGACGAGCATCGCGCCGACGCCGGTTTCCGACGCGGCGTTGATGTAGCTCAATCCCCCGCCGGTGATCCATGCGAAATTGGACCGGGCGCGCAGCAGGATGCCGCCCAGGTTCTGCTGATGAATCAGTTGCCGGACACGTTCGAGTTTAGTCGCCATTTCCTGGCCGCGCGTCATGGTTCACTCCTTGGAAAGCGTGTGAGAAGTCGGAATACAGGAGTCAGGAGACAGGAGTCAGGAGTAAAACCAGCGGGGCTCGCTGCGACATTCCGTCTTCTGACTCCTGACTCCTGCCTCCTTTTCTTCAGGCAAGCGGTGCCATTCAATCGCTCCGCTATCCGGCTTCCGGGGGGGGCGGGGAAGGAAGGGTATCACACCGCGCCGCGTTCCGCTCGTCAACCGGCCGATAACCGCCGCCGCGTCCGATTCCGGTTATACGCTGGCCGAATCTCGTGCGTCTGGCCGATACATCTGTTCGCTGGTGATCGAAGTACGCAACTCGGCCCATGCGAGGGAGTCCGCCATGAGCAAGCAGCAGTTAATCGAAGCCATTCGCCAGTTCAATCGTTCGGTCACGCAGGAGTTCCTCATCACGTTCAACGAAGAGGCGTTGAACCAGTATCTGCATCATCTGAAGTACCGGGTCGAGCCGCGCCATCCGCACAACGTGTGGGTCCGCGCCGGCGACACCGCCGCGATCGTCACCCGGATGCACTGAATGAGTAGGGAGTAGAAGAAAGAACGCCACTCGATACTCACCACTCGCTACTCACCACCGACCATCACCCTCTGCCTCCGGCTGGTGTGCAGAGCAAGAGAGAGGCGCATCGGCTTACGCCGGTGCGTTTTTCTTTGTCAGTAGCGAGTAGGGAGTAGGGAGTGGCGGCGTCGAGTACCGCGGTACGCCGGTCTGAACTACTCGCTACTCACTACTCGCTACTGACGACTCGATACTCACGACTCCTTCCGGCTCACATTCTCGTTGCCGCGTTCGTAAAATCGCAGCGGCTTGGTCGCCCATTCGCCGGCATATCCGACGCCGATTCGCGGGCAAACGACCATCCGGCTTGCCTCAACGCCTTCCGCCTTTTCCAAAAACAACGCGCCCCGCCGCGTCAGGTCCGCGCCGTCCAGCGTCCGGTCAATCGCCATCGCCTGCGTCAGTTTCGCCGGGCCGGAACAGAGATCCGCATCGCGCAAACGATGCGATGCGATCTTATCGCTCCGCAACCGGCGCATCGTGTCGATTCCCTCCAGCGGTTCCAGCGCCCGCAGCAGCACGGCGGTCGGCACGCCGGGCCGGTCGGCGACGATGTTCATGCAGTGGTGCATGCCGTAGGTGAAATAGACGTAGGCGTGACCGGCCTGTCCCCACATCGACTGATTGCGCACGGTGCGACGCCCGCCGCAGGTGTGCGCCGCGCGATCTTCCACGCCCAGGTACGCCTCTACTTCGACGATGCGCCCCGCCAGCCGCTCGCCGTCATCCAGCACGCGTACCAACGTCTGGCCGAGCAGAGCTTTGGCCAGCGTCACCGGATCGCGTTGATGGAAGCGGCGGGGAAGAATCATGGATACATGATAATGACGAATGACGAATGACGAATGAAATCCCAAATCTCAAATTCCAATGCAAGCGACAGTACGCCCTCATTGAACATTGGTATTTGGAACTTGATTCGTCATTCGAGTTTCGTCATTCGTCATTGCGTCCTCGCCTGCGATCCCCACACCCGCAGCGGCAGCAATCCGATTCCGATGATCGCCAGTTGGCTGATCTCGAACGCCAGCAGCCAGAACTGTTGCGAGGCGATGAAGCCGTAGCTGTGCAGCCCCACGCCGAGCATGTTCACACCGAACCAGCTCCATGCGACGACCATGTTGCCGAACACCGCCAGCACCGCCGTGCCGCGTTGTTTCGCCCAACCGGCCCAGCGCGAATGCAGCAGGATCGCATTGGCCAGCACGATGAGCAGCGCGCCGTTTTCCTTCGGATCCCATCCCCAGAATCTGCCCCACGACTGATCCGCCCAGATGCCGCCCAGCACGGTGCCGGTGAAACTGAACAGCAGCGCGAAACACGTGATGCCGTAAATCATCGACGCCCATTGCCGCCACAGTGTTTGATCGACCCACGGGGTGAACAGGCCGGTGAGAATGAAACCGCAGCCGAGCAACCCGGCCAGCAGCGTGGCGGAGTAGCCGATGGTGATGCACGTGACGTGGGTCGCCAGCCAGAGGTTGGTGTCGAGCACCGCGCGCATCATTTCCATCGTGTCTTCGCCTGTCACCAGTTGGTGGGCGATCAGCAGCGTGACGAAGCCGCACACCGCCGCCATCGCCGCGCCCAGGCCGTTGCGCTCGATCCACTCGACGAACAGGCCGATCACCACCGCCGCCCAGCCGACGAACACCGCCGATGAATACAGATTCGTCACCGGGGGCCGGCCCTGCAAATACATGCGAATCGCCAACGCCGCGGTATGCACGATCAGCGTCACGATCAACAGCGAAATCCCGGCCACACGCAAGGGTCTCGTCCGCCTTCCGGGGGCGGGGGCGGGGGCGGGGGCGCCGCCCAGCCACGACACCGCGATCAGCAAAAACACCAGCACGTACAGCACCGAAGCGTGATAGAACAACGCCGCCCGGTTGAACAGCGATTCCAACTGCGCCTTGCGGGTTTGCGCCGGCAGCAGCGCGTTCACCTTCGCCTGGTAATCATTCACCGCCGCGTTGAACGCCCGCGGATCGTGCTGACTGTACGCCTTGAGTATCAGCGCGAACCCATCCGCGAACGGTTCGCTATGCCCAGTCGCCTGCGAACCGTGAATGCCCTCGATCAGCGACTTCCAATCCTTCGACCCGTCCGCCCCCGCCCCCGGAAGCAAAGCCCCCGGTATCACCAGCGGCTGCTGCCACTGCACCCATTGCGTCAACAAACTCATCTGCCGCGACAGGTCCAGCACCTTCCGCTGATATAACGTGCGATTATTTTCCGGCACCTCATTCGCCCGCTGCGCCTGTGCCGACAGTTCATGCAGCTTCGCATTGAACTCGCCCAGCGAATACCGCAAGCCCGGCCGCATCTCCAGCCCCATCAGCGACAACACATCCTCATGTTCGATGCGAAACACCTTCGCGTTCAGCATCGCATCGTTGTCCAGGTTGTACGTCAGCACATCGCAAAACCATCGCATCGCTTCGTGACTTTTGCCGCTTTCATCACGAAACGTCTGCCGATGACTCATCAACAGCAGCGCGTTGCGCGCCACCGTATCCAGCGGTTTGACCCGTCCCCCCGCCACCACCGGCACGCGACCGAACGCATCGAAATCGTAACCCGCATCGGGTGCCACCGGAAGCGGCGCACGCAACGCCATGCCCACGTACAGCAGCGCCAGCGCGGCGGTCGCAATGGCAATGACCCACTTCATCATGCCGCCTCCACTTTGATTTTGCGACTGACATACCTGGTCAGCGACAGCGTGAAATGCAGCAGCAAGCCGCCGGTAATCATGCAACACGCGATGTACGGCACGAGCCAGCCGGGGTTATCGACGACCTGAAGCACGCTGGTCGTGTCGCCGCGAAACGCCGCCTGATAAAACGTCCGCCCCGCGTAGCGCAGCGGGTGGTTCATGTAAATCAGCACTTCGCGGTCTTCGTGCCGCGACGGGTCGAGCAGCCGAACGCGCGATGAAAAGTTTTTCGGTATGTCCGTTCCGATGTAAACATCGTGCCTGAACTTCAGCAGTTGAATCAAACATGGCTGGTAAGTCCGCTTGAACCGCAACGCGATCTGATACGTCTGCGTGCCGAGTTTCAATTCCTGCGGCGGCAAACCCACCGCGGTCAACAGGGTGGCGATCGGCTGATGCGTCTGCCGGTCGATGAACGTCACGTAGGCCGCAGGCGTGTCGGCGGACTGGCTCGTGTCCGCGCCGCTGACCTCCGCCTGCTCCATCGCGGTCAGCTCCAACCCCGCCCCCATCGTCACCGTCGGCAGCTTCGCCCGCGCCGAATCGCCGATGGGTCCGACGATCTGCGCGTTGGCCATGTATCGCGCCACGCCGATGTCGAACGGCAACCATTCGTGACTGATCGCCGCGCCGTTGCGGACGCTGCGCGTCAGAAAAGTTCGCGGGATCGTGATCTCAAAATCCTCCGTCGGCGAAATGCTCGTATCCATCACCGCCAGTTCCACCGTGCGAATGTCCTCGACATAGTTCGACCATCCGCCCTCGTTCAGCGTCATCTGCCCTTCATCGGCGGCCAGTCCCGTGACGACCTCGCTGAGCATCAGCAGTATCAGCCCGCTGTGAATCAGCAGAATGCCGCTGCGTTTCCAGGTCATTTGAAACCGCATCACGTGGGCCGCCAGCAGGTTCACGAGCATCGCCCCGCCGATCAGCCAGCCGCCGGGAAACGGGAATCCGCCATGCGCGTTCCACGATGTCGGGAAAAAAATGCCGACGTCGATCCATGCGATCGGCACGCGGAAGTAATGCGACATCACCGCCCAGATGCCCAGTTCGCGCTGCGCCAACGTACCGGCCAGCACGATGAACATCGCCATCGCCATCAGCACGACCGTCAGTTTCAACGACGCCAGCGCCGCCATCGCCGCCGCCGTCCAGCGTGTCGCCGGCGTGGGTTCCGTCGCCGGTGCCTGTGCCGGTTCTGATGTTTCGGGTTGTCGGGTCATCATTTCCATTTCACACTTTGAACGAATTGATCGAACGTCTCGGTCTGCGATTTCACCGCATCGGTCTGGCCGTTCATTTTGAAAAACCACGTCGCTCCCCCGCGTTCAACGATCACGCCGAGCGTCGCCTTCGCGCCGTCGCCCTGCCCGGCCATGTCCACCCGCCAACCGTCGATGCCATCGACCTTCACCGGCATGACGATCTTCATGAACGCCTCCCGATCCATCGCCGCCAGTCCTAGCTGCCCGCGCCAGCGATTCACGTTCGCCAACAATCCCCCGCCGTCGCCGCTCAACATGCTCACCGTCGCGCGCGCGTCGCCCGCCGCGAACTCATGCAGCAACATCGGTCCCGGCGGCGACTTCTCCGTCCAACCGGCGGGCAAGGTGAATACGATGCCCGCGTCCCCCGCCGCTTGCGGCTTCGCGATGCCCGGCATCCGCGCCGCCATCTCCTTCATCTGCTCCACTTCCGGGGGCGTCATGCCATTGACATCCGGGTGTCCCGCCGGCAAACGTCCCGCGTTCGTCGCCTGTTCGCCCCCCGGCGTGCGGGCTTTCCGGGGGTCAACCCGCAGGGTGTCCGGCTGCGCCGCTTCTGACACCGCTTCCGGGGGCGGGGGCTTGGTTACGCGGTGCCGTTCGATCCGATCCCGTTTGCACCCGACCATCGCCGATGCGATCAGCGCACCGCCGATCATCACGATGTACCACGACCTGCTGATTTTCATAATGTGCCCAACCTATGCGTTGAGGCGGAGTATAGGCCGGTTCTTCGCCGCAACCAAACAGGATCCGATTGCGGATTTGCGATTTCGGATTGCGGGTTGCCACGCCTTCCAAAATCCGCAATCCGAAATCCGAAATCTCAATACTCAAACCCCCCGATCTGCTCATACACTTTCGCCACCGCCTGCGTTCCTTCGCGTCCGTATCCCAGTTTGCCCGCCGCCCTGAACATCGCCCCCGCCACCTCCGTCCCCGTCAGCGGCAACCCATGCCTCCGCGCCATCTCCGACACGATCCCCAAATCCTTGTTCAGCAAATCCACCATGAAGCCCGGCTGGTAATCCCCTTTCGCCACCTTCGGCCCCAGATTCGCCAACTGCCAACTGCCCCCCGCTCCCGCGCCCGTCACCGCGATGGTCGTCGCCAAGCCCAATCCTTCATGCTTCGCCAGCGCCATCGCCTCGCACACCGCCATCAGATTCAACGCGCACAAAATCTGATTGCACGCCTTGGTCGCCTGCCCCGCGCCGCTCGGCCCGCAATACGTCACCGTCCCGCCCACCGCTTCAAACAACTTCA
>JBAYVY010000109.1:0-10017 GCA_041674345.1 Phycisphaeraceae bacterium
CCCCCCCGTCCCCGGAAGTAACGCCCCCGGAAGTAACGCCCCCGGAAGTTTGCCCGGCAGTTTGATTTGGGCGATGCCTCTGATGCACAATGCCCAATTACTCGGCGGGATCGTCGCGGAGATCGCTGAAAGCCGGTCCGCATCCGTCAATGTCCGTCAGGCGGCCGCCGCTTTGCGGGAAATGATCGAACAACGGAATTGGACGAATGCCGCGCTGCTGGCGGCCCATCGGTCGCAGTCGCAGATTGAGCAGCACCGTGCCGAGGCGATCCACGAGTTGAAGACCGAGGAGCGGTACGACTTTCATCGCATCTACCGATTGGAGGAACCGGCGTTGCTCGGCGCGATCCGCCGGGGGGATCGTCGGGAAGCGCGGGCGGTGCTGAATCGGTTGTTGGTGGGCATGATTCACGCCGCGGGAGCGCGGCTGAATTTGGCGAAGAGTTTTTTTCTGGAACTGGTGGTGACGATGACGCGCACGGCGGTGGAGGCCGGGGGCGAGCCGCAGGAACTGCTGGGTTCCAATTTCGCGTCGCTGACGGAACTGGCGAAGATCGACAGCGACGAGGAACTGGCGACCTGGCTTCATCGTTCGCTGGAATCGGTGCTGGCGGGGCTGCATCTGCGGCGGGAATCGACGGATCAGGTGTTGCTGAGCAATGCGTTGCAATTCATGCGGAAGCATTTCACGGAGGACGTCAGCCGGGACGACGCGGCGGAGGTGGCGTGCATGTCGCCGTCGCATTTTTCCCGGCTGTTCCACCGCCATTTCGGACGAAGTTTTTCCGATCTGCTGAATCAACTGCGCGTCGATCAGGCGGCGGAACTGCTCGTGCGAACCGACCGCTCGCTGGCGGTGATCGCGCTGGAGTGCGGGTTCGCGGACCAGAGCTACTTCACGAAAGTCTTCCGCAAATACCGCGGCGAAACCCCGGCGGATTACCGGAAACGACACGGCAACGAACTGTGAGTAACGCGACGGCGATAACGCAGGTGCGAAAACCACGATCATGGGATACACTGATTCCGTATGCACATCGACCATTTGGAAATCGAGAACTTCAAAAAGTTCACGCGGCAAGAGCTTGATCTCCACCGGCAATTCACTCTGCTTGTCGGTGACAACGGCTCAGGCAAGACGAGCATACTGGATGCGTTGGCGGTGGCAGTGGGGATTTGGCACACCGCGGCACCCGGCTATGGTTGGCGTAATATCCATACGGAAGAAATCCGATCCGAAGCGATTCCCACAGGCGATCGTAAATTCTTCAAAAGTTACCTACCTTCCAAAATCACGGCGACCGGCGCCATCGGATCACACGAAAATATAAATTGGGCACGAATGATCCGCGAGGGCGGAATACGAACGACCAATGCGCAAGCAAAAGACGCGCAACAAGCTATCAGTCAACTTGTCAAAGATGTGGAAGCACAAACCGCACCCTTGCCCGTGTTGGCCTACTATGGTGCCGGGCGTGCGTGGTTGCCGACCCAGGACAAACGATCCGCGTCCGCCCCTTCCCAACGCAAACCGCAGCGATTTGACGCCTATTACAACTGCCTTGATACGCGAATCCGTGACCGTGAACTCAATGAGTGGTTTCTGTTTGAAGCTGCCGCCGGTAGTCCGCACGAGGGGCGTCCGGGCTATCGCGCAGTCAAACAGGCGGTGCTGAATTGCGTTCCCGAAGCGGATGGGTTGCGCTATGACAGTGATCGAAAGGAAGTCGTACTTTCGATTCACGGTTATGAACAACCCTATTACAACCTGAGCGCCGGCCAGCGCATGATGTTGGCGATGGTGGCGGACATCGCCATTAAAACGGTGACATTGAATTCATATCTCCTGGGAGCGGGGCAGCCGGGCGCGAATGATCCGATGTTGCTGTTGAAACAAACGCCGGGAATTGTACTGATCGACGAACTGGATGTTCACTTGCATCCCACATGGCAACGTCGTGTGGCAACCGATCTGAAACGGACATTCGAGAATATTCAATTTGTTTGCACCTCCCATTCGCCGCAAGTCATTGGGGAAGTTCGCCCGGAGGAAATCCGACAACTGGAGGATGACACCGCATCCAAGCCCAGCCGATCTTACGGGATCGACTCCAATCGCATTCTTGAAGAATTACAGGGCGCATCGTCTCGCAATGAAGAGACCGCCGGCTTGCTGAAAGAGTTGGCGAAATCGGTTGATCGTGAGGATTTTGAAAAAGCCCGGAATCAACTTGAAGAACTGGAGCGACTGATCGGGCCGGATGATCCGGAGATTACCCGGACGCGGACACTCATGGCATTTCTGGAATCCAAGACATGAGGCCGATCCATAAGAAACCGGAACCGCAAAGTCTCACCGAACATCGCTGCTCACCTCATGCCGACTACGACAACTACTCCGGCGAAGACGAACTGCGCGACGCCCTGATTGCCGAACAGCGCGGCCTTTGTTGTTATTGCATGTCCCGTATTCACAAGGATGCCATGAAGATCGCCCACTGGCATTCGCAAACCGGCCATCCCGCCGAACAACTGGACTATGCCAATTTACTCGGCGCGTGCATGGGGAACAAAGGCCGTCCAAAGAAAGAACAACATTGCGATACCCATCAAGAAAATGAAAACATTTCCATCAATCCGGCCAATCGAGACCATCATCAACGCATCGAACAATTCATCCGATATCCGCCTGATGGACGCATTGAATCTGACGACATTCAAATCAACCATGACTTGAATGACATACTGAATCTCAATATGGCGGATTTGAAAAACCAGCGAAAATCGGTTCTCGAGGGTTTCCAACAAGCGTTATCCCGGACGCAACCAAATCATTGGACCCGCCCCATGCTTGAACGACATTTGCGTCTGTGGAGCGGCGAATCTGACGGCGGTGATTTGAAGCCGTTTTGTCAGGTGGTGATTTACTGGCTGCGTAAACGATTGATGCGAATGTGACAACGGCTCAGCGACCCGACACAAAGCATCCTTGTTCGGGCCATCGTATCTCCAAGCACGAAATTACCAAAATTGGACCCACAAGTGCAGGAACCCCCGGAAGAAAGGGGGTAGATTATGTGTCATGCGGTCGCTTGCGGTTCCGGGGGTTCGCGAAGCCGCAAGCGGCGGAAGACGACTTTAACAGGAGATTCCATCATGAGCGACTTGAAAGCACTGACCGACGCGATCATCAGCGGCAAGAAGGACATCGCGATCGCCGAGACACAGAAGGGACTGGACGCGGGTGTCGGGCCGAAGGAACTGCTGGATGCGATGGTCAAGGGCATGGACGTGGTCGGCGGACGGTTCAAGCGGAATGAAGTGTTCGTGCCGGAGATGCTGATCGCGGCGCGGGCAATGAAGGAAGCGATCAAGCTGATCGAGCCGAAGCTGGTGGCGGCGGGTTACAAGCCGATCTGCACGGCGGTGGTCGGCACGGTGCAGGGCGATCTGCACGACATCGGCAAGAACCTGGTGGCGATGATGTGGAAGGGCGCGAACATCAACGTGATTGATTTGGGCACGAACGTTCCGCCGGAGAAGTTCGTCGCGGCGGCGAAGGAACACAATGCGCAGTTCGCGGGGTTGTCGGCGTTGCTGACGACGACGATGCCGGCGATGAAAACCACCGTCGATGCGCTGCGCAACGCGGGGTTGAAGGATTTGAAAGTGGTCATCGGCGGCGCGCCGATCACGCAGGAATTCGCGGATCAGATCGGCGCCGATGCGTTCGCCGCCGACGCGGCCAGCGCGGTCGATGTGGTGCGAGGCATGTTGGCGGAACAAGCGGCGTAGGTCGGATTTGTGATTTTGGATTTGTGATTTGTGATTGAAGAGCCGCGCCCGGCGCGGGTCGGATGTTGCATTTCAAAATCACAAATCACAAATCATCAATCACGAATGGAGCATGACATGGCGCGTTACACGACACTGGCGATTAATGACCCCCGGAAGTTGTTGTTCGGAACCGCTCCGCATCCGGTGAAGACCAAGCGGGGGCTGGTGATCGGGGGCGGACGGGTGTACCCGGAGATCAACTTCACTTTGCCGACGATGTTCGTGCAAGCGGACACGATGGCGCAGGTGCGGGATCATTATTCGCGGATGATTCATGAGGTATTGACGCGGGCGGCGGAGTTGGAGGTTCCGGGGGTGGTGGTGGAGTTTGAGACGTTGCCGCCGATGACCGAGTTCCCGGACTGGGGCATGGAGGTGGTGAACATTCTGCTGGCCGGGATCGAAGAGGCGCACACGAAGCATGGATTGAAGGCGGCCCTCAGAATGACGCCGAACGACAATCGTGAGTTTGAGCGTCCGCCGATCATGCGAAGCGGACGGTATTGGGAAAAAATGCTGGAATTGTTCGATCGCTCGGCGGAGGCGGGGGCGGATTTGCTGAGCATCGAAAGCGTGGGGGGCAAGGAGATTCACGACGAAGCGCTGACGATGGGCGATCTGCGACAGGTGATTTTTTCGTTGTGCGTGATGGGTTGCCGGGACATGCGGTTTTTGTGGACGCATATCAAGAAAATCGCCGACCGTCACGGCGTGCATCCGGCGGGCGACAGCTCGTGCGGGTTCGGGAACACGGCGATGGTGTTGGCGGAGCAGAAAATGATTCCGCGAGTGTTCGCGGCGGTGGTTCGTGCGATCACGGTGGTGCGTGCGCTGGTGGCGCATGAGTGCGGCGCGGTGGGGCCGGGCAAGGACTGCGCTTACGAGAACATCGTATTGAAGGCGATCACGGGATGCCCGATGGCCAATGAGGGCAAGAGCGCGACATGCGCGCATTTATCGCCGGTGGGCAATGTGGCGGCGGCGGCGGCGGACACGTGGAGCAACGAATCCGTGCAGCATTTGAAGTTGCTGGGCGGGATGGCGCCGACGTGTTCGATGGAGTCGCTGGCATATGACTGCCGCTTGTTCAACCAGGCGTGGGCGAGCAGCGGAGAAGCGGGAGCTCTCCAGCTGCGCGACTGGATGGTCCAGGGCGACATCGCCCTGGACCCGCAGGCCTACATCATCAGCCCGTCGTCGGCGATTCGTCTGGCGAAGGTGATCGTGGCGCAGCCGACCGATTATCTGGCGGGCAAGGCGGCGGCGCGTGAGGCGGTGGCGATTCTGCGTGAGGGCATGAACGCCGGGCAATTGAAGATCGCCGAGCGCGAGCAAAGCTGGCTGGACATGATGGACATGACGCTGGACGAGATGCCGGACGATGAAGGGGCGTTCATCGCCGAGGTGATGCCGATGCTGGACAGCAGCCGGTTCATCGCGAAGGATTACGAACTGTGAGAAGGAGACAGGAGACATTATATTCGGCGCGCCGTGGGTTCTTACTCCTGACTCCTGACTCCTGACTTTTCGCGGCTCATGCCTGTTCAAACGGCGTGTTCTTCTTCATCTGACACATCACGCGCACCGTTTCCATCGCTTCTTCCAGCTTGATCGGGTACGGCTTGCGGTTGCGGATGGTGTCGTACATCATGTCCCACAGCACTTCCATCCCGGCCAGTCCCCTGGGCTTGACCGGAATCGTTTGGTCAATCCACTGAAGTTTCTCGTTGTTGCCGAACGGCCCGGTCTGCGGCGGCGTGGCGGAAATGGCCTTGATTTTGGCGAGTTTCTGCTTCGGGTCGAGGTAGCGGAGCGTGAGCGTTTCACCCTGGCCGGACAGTGCGCCGCGTGTGCCGAACACCAGGTACTCCGATTCGGTGATCGCCGCCCCGCCGCTGATTTCCATGTCCACCACCCGACCGTTTTCGCCCTTGAGCAGCAGCTTGATGTGATCCTCCGCGTCGCCGAGCGCGGCGATACGCTGAAGGTCGGCCCACATCTCGGCGATCGGCGAATCGAGCAGGCGGATCGCATGATCGACGATGTGCGGTCCCCAGTTCAGCAGCAGCCCCCCGCCGCAGCCCATGATCGTCTGCCAGTCGTTGCGGCGATGGAAACCGTTGCGGCGAAGTTTGATCTCGCGCACGTCGCCGAGAATCCCCGACGCCATGATTTCACGGATATGCACGAACATCGGTTCAAACCGGCGATTGTGGCGGATGAACAGTTTGCCTTTGCCCTTGCCGGTGGTCGCGGCTTTGACGAGCTGGCGCAGTTGCCGCATCGACGTGGCGATGGGCTTTTCGATGTTGACGAACTTGCCGGCCTTCAGCGCCATCACGGCGTGCGGCGTGTGGTCCGGCGAACGCGTGGCGATATCGACCAACTCCACATCGGGATCGGCGATCAGATCGGCGATCTTCGCATATGTCTTGCAACCGAATCGCTCCGCCATCGCCTTGCAGCGATCGGGCAGAATGTCGCAGGCCGCGGCGATGACGAACTTGTCGGTGCGCCCGGCCAGTTCCGCCAGGTGCATGCTCCAGCCGGCGCGACCGATTCCGACCAGACCGATACGAATAGGTGAGTTTTTCTTCATGGCTCTCATTGCGATCATCAGGGGGGGGGGTAAAGGGTGGGTATTGCGACACTATGGTAGCAAATTTTCCGCCGGTGTCACGTGACGCCGCGAATCAGCGGGGCGAACCCGTGGACGAACGCATTCTCATTTCCGTTCACCACCGCGCAAAGAGGGAACCACAGATAAACGCGGATGAACACGGATATGAAATCCCATTTGAAAATCATCCGCGTTCATCGGTGTTGATCCGCGGTTTCATCCTCTGCTTTCTTCCGCGATCAATCCCGTCACCACCGGTTCGACCAATCCCTGTCGCCAGCCGGTCAACAGCGCGTGGCTCTCCGGCAACTTTTTCTTGCGCAGCGCCGCCGCCGCCAGGTCGCCGAAGTTTTTCCGACTGGCCGCCAGGCCCAACGCCACTTCTTCGCGCTCGCACAATTCCTTCAGCGCCAGCCAACCGGCGTCCAACTGTTGCCGCTGCGCGCGGGACAGGGGTTTGATCCGTTTGCCCGGCTCGGTCCAGGCCTCGCTCGCCATCACCTTCTCCGTCACCTTCACAAACCGCTCCGCCGTACCCGACAGCAGATGACGCGGAAAACTCGACACCGCCAGCACCTGTTCCTCGCTGGTCGGCGCCGCCCGCGCCAAATCCACCAGCGTCCGATCCTTCAATATCGACCGCGGCGGCAGATCCCGGTTCTCCGCCAAACGGTCCCGTATCCGCACATACTGCTTCAACAGCAACCGCACCTGATGGGGCTGATGCGTCATCTTCAAAATCCGCTGCATCGTCGTCTCAGCGTCAAAGCGATACCGCTCGACCTGTTCCAGCGCCGCGAACTCTTGGGCCGCCCACGTCGTGCGACCGCGTTCCGCCAATCGTCTGACGATCGCATCGTGAATCGCCGGCAGATACCGCACGTCGTCCACCGCGTAACGCAGGTGATGCGCCGACAGCGGACGCTGATCCCACCGTGTGAACGTCATCGCCTTCGGCAGCTTCACCTGCATGTAATGCGATATCAGATCGTGCAGCGAAGCCGGGTACGTCATCCCCACGAATCCCGCCGCGATCTGCGTGTCGAATATGTTCCGGGGCGGCTTGTCCAGATGCCGCACCACCGGCGTCAAGTCCGGCTGGCCCGCATGAACGATCTTGCAAACCCCCGCGTCGGCCAGCAATTCCCACAGCGGCGCCAGATTGATCGGCGATTGCCGATTGTCGATTGCCGATTGAATCGGATCAATCAACACCACACGTCCGCCGGTCGCCACCTGAATCAGGCACAGACGCGGATGGTAGCTGGTTTCCCCGATGAATTCCGTGTCATATGCGAACACCCCCGCCGCCTTCAGTTCCGCGCACAACGCGATCAGCGCTTCGTCGTCCGCGATCATCTCCGGCTCGCCGGGGTACACCAGCGGATGCTCAATGACGCTCTGCGGCTCGTGCGTTTCGATCACCAGATGCGCTTCATCATGCGACTGATCGCGCCGCCGCGACAAATACTCACGCAACGATCTGTGGCCTGAACGGTGATTCCTTGACGCCATGTCGCAATGATAGCCGAATCCCCCCAAACCCGCCTATGCTGTGGGGTATCTTCTTCACAGGCGCGGGGCAATCGCATTCTCCGCGCAGTCCGGTCCATACTTGCGAATATTCACCACAGAGGAGGAAAAAGCAGAACATCAGAACAGCAGAACATTCAAATGCCATCGTCATATGTTCTGTTGTTTTGCTTTTTTAATTTTCTGTTTTCATGCTCTGTGGTTCTCTGTGGCACTCTGTGGTGAATCAAAAAGAGAATGCGGTTGCCCTGTAACAGGAGCTACCAAGATGGCCTTATCCAAAACATCCCGCGCCGTCAGTTGGGTTTTCCAGATCGTCATGGTGGTGATTCTGGTGCAGACGTTATTCTTCAAGTTCACCGGGTCGCCCGAATCGGTGTATATCTTCACGAAGGTGGGCATGGAGCCGTGGGGCCGGTATGGGTCCGGCGTCGCCGAACTGCTCGCCTCGATCCTGCTGCTGATCCCCCACCGGGCGGCTTACGGCGCGCTGCTGGCGGTGTTCGTGATGCTCGGCGCGATCGGCTCCCACCTGACCCAGCTCGGCATCGTGGTGCAAGACGACGGCGGATTGCTGTTCGGCATGGCGCTGACCGTCTTCATCAGCGGCCTGATCGTCCTGGCGCTCCGCCGCCGTTCCCTGCCGATCCTGTCGAAAACGTGATCCCCACCTCCGTTTGGAATCAACCCCGATCCGGGACAAGGAAACACTCGCCCCCCCTTCCCCCACGCGAAATCCGCCGCCGGCCCCACTTTTTTCGACTGCGATGATAACTCTATTTTCGACGAAAATAGAGTTATCATCACCGCCGTTTGATGCGGTAAATACCGTGCAATTCACGCAAAGCACAGGCGATTGCGCAAGCCGCGTCGTCGAGCATCGTCGCGGCGGCCCCGCGCCCCCTGACAAGCAGCGCGACCTGGTGCTTGTTCGGATCAAAGACGCAGATTTGGTCGTCTCCGAGTTGGAACAATACGATATCGCCGGGCAAGTGAATGGCGTTGCGGAAAGACCATTGGCCGAACGGAGTTTCGTAGGCGAGGCGCACGTGCCGCCCGGTGTCTTTTCGCACGCCCTGCAAACCTTCGTCAGGCCAGAAGCCGGTGTGAAATTCCCACGGGCTGTTGGACGCATCGCCGAGTCGGGTCGCCATGCCGAAGTTCATATTCGCACCAGGCGCCCGCGGGGAAGCATCCAGATCAAACAGTTTGCGCGGCCTGAGTTCAGTGAGTGATATTTCATACCAATCGCCGTCGGCGGCGGAAATGTATCGCACGACCATATGAGCGGGCAGGGACATTTGCGAAACATCCACGATCTGGTTTTGCGTGTAGAGGGAATCATCAGCGTCGGTGATACCGCGGTACCAGCCGATCAGCAGGACATATGAAACGGTCTGCACAATCAGGGACGCGGCCATCGCCTTGCCGAACCATCGCCGGTCACGAAAGAATGCCAGTGCGACGCAGGGGAATTCCAGCAAAAGCGTGAGGAGATAAGTGGCAACAAGCATCCCCCCAAAAGAAGCGTCTCGCATTGTTCAGGTTCAGCGAACAGGCATCGACGACGCTTTGGATCACGAACAAGCCGCCCCATGCCGAAACATAGTTGGCGAAGATCATGAGCAGGATCGCACGCCACCGGGGAACCCGGAAGATCAGGGCGAGCAGCGCGCCTTCGCGCAGGCGATCAAAAGATTGCCGAACAGCAGGTGCATTCCCGTAGCCCACATCAGCGGGGTACCGGCATTGGCCGTCGCGACGGAAGGCGTGGCGAACACGAGCAGGGCCGCGAGAACGATGGGCCATTTGAGTTTCATGTGAGTCCCCAAGCGACGGCAATGTTGAAATTGTCCGGCGGCGAAAGCGATAAGTCAAGTATGAAACGCGAGTACGATCTCGCAAGGGTGCATGACAGTTTTCGCGGGGGGATAGCCGACAAGATGTAGTGGTGGGTCGCCCCGGACGGCGATCCGACGGCAGCCAACGAGCAAGGAGGTTCCATCATGGCGGCACGGACGACACGA
>JBAYVY010000110.1:0-9972 GCA_041674345.1 Phycisphaeraceae bacterium
CCCGCGATGGTATCGCGGGTCGGAAAGTGCATCATGCCGACCGCAGCCGCATTCGTTGACATTCTGAAAACCAAGACCCTGCTTTGCGACGGCGCGATGGGCACGCAGCTCATGGCGGCGGGATTGCAGCCGGGCAGTTGCACGCTGACGTGGAATGTGGATCGGCCCGATGTGGTGGCGGCGATCCATCAGCGGTATCGGGATGCCGGTTGCGACATCATCACGACCAACAGTTTTCAGGGCACGACGACGGCGCTGGCGATGCACGGATTGTCGGATCGCTGCGCGGAACTGAATCGCGCCGCGGCGGCATGCGCGGCGAAGGTCGCGGGCAAGGACGCATTCGTCGCCGCCGATGTCGGACCGTTCGGCGGGTTCCTCGAACCGATCGGCGAGGTCACGCCCGATCAACTGCTCGCCATTTTCACCGAACAGTTGCGGGCATTGCGCGACGGCGGGGCGAATGTCGCGCTGATCGAAACGATGAGCGACCCCCCGGAAGCGGCCATCGCTGTGAAAGCCGCCCGCGCCATTGCCGATTGGCCGGTGATCGCCACGTTCACTTATCAGAAGGCGCATGGCGGCTTCGCCACCATGATGGGTCAGTCGCCGGCGGAAGTGGTGAAGGCGATGATCGACGCGGGGGCGGACGTGGTGGGTACCAACTGCGGCACGGCGCTGGACCTGAACGATTATGTGCGGCTGGCCGAACAATTGCTTGCGGCGGCGGGCGATACGCCGGTGATTGTGCAACCCAACGCCGGTTCGCCGGTGGAACGCGACGGGGCGTTGCATTATGTCGCCACGCCGGCCGACATGGCGGAACTGGCGTCGAAGCTGAAGTCGATGGGCGTGAGGATCATCGGCGGCTGCTGCGGGACCAGTCCGTCGCACCTGGCGGCGATGAGCCGGGCTGTCTGACCATTTCGTACAAGTGAACCCCCGGAAGGATCATGTCGCATGGGGCGGGCGGGGTGTAGTATTTTCACACCCCCACCGATAGGAGTATTGGGTGATTTGGCGAAGCAGGATTGGGTGAAGTGAAGGCGTTGAGGCAAGCCCGATCGGCGGCGTGCCGGGGTTCACTACCCAATCACCAAATCGCACATCACCCAATCACCCAATGAACATGACCCCGCTTGAAAACTTTCATCGAATGATGCGTGGCGAAGGCGCGAAGTGGTTGCCGCTGGATTTGCCGTGTACCCCGCCGATCCTTGATCTGATCGAAAAGGAAACCGGCAGGCGCGACCCGGTCGAGGCGTTCAACCTGGACATGCGATGGACCGGCTCGGCGGCGAACGGTGATCCGGCGGCATGGCGGTGCGCGCTGGAAAAACTGGGGTATGAAGCCCCGGCGGGCGCGAAGTTCGACGGGCTGGGTTGGGCGACGGTCGAGCCGGACCGCGCCAGCGTGGGGGCGGCGTATCACTTCGTGCAGGAGTTGCATCCGCTGTCGGTCATCACATCGGTGGAGCAGTTGAAATCGCTGCCCTGGCCGGACGTGCATGAGGCGAGGCATTACGCGGGGTTGGAAGTGAGCGTGCGGGCGATTCACGACACGGGGCGGTTCGCGGTGGCGGGGCTGGGCTGCACGTTGTTCGAGACAAGCTGGTACCGGCGGGGCATGGACAATTTATACATGGACCTGGCGGAGGGCAACGGCATCAGCGACTGGCTGATGGACTGGTTCACGGAGCGGTCGTGCGTGGCGGGGCGCGCGGCGGTTCATGCGGGCGCGGATGTGATCGGCTTGGGCGACGACATCGGCACGCAGCGCGGGATGATGATGTCGCCGGACTACTGGCGGGAGCATCTGAAGTGGCGATTGAAGCGCGTGGTGGACGCGATTCGCACAGCGGCGAAGGAGACGGGGCGGACGGTTTACATTTTGTATCACAGCGACGGCGACGTTCGGGATGTGTTGGATGAGTTGTTTGAGATGGGGATCGACATTTTGAACCCGTTGCAGCCGGAGTGCATGCCGGTGCGGGAAGTGGTGGAGAAGTATCACTCGCAGGGATTTTGGGGTGCGATCGGGATACAGACGACGATGCCGTTCGGCTCGGCGGAGGATGTGCGCCGTGTGGTGGCGGAGTTGGTGGATTTGGCGCGGGGCGGCGCGAGGATTGTGATCGCGCCGACGCACGTGCTGGAGCCGGAGGTTCCGTGGGGGAACATCAAGGCGTTGGTGGAGGCGGCGCGGGGGTTGTGAAGCATCCTAATTGATGAGTTTCCAGCATTTGTTATCAGAACTTCGTTTCAGATAGCTTCTCGTGTCACGAAGCGTTCACCGTTTTGGCGCAAGTCGTCGAGAGACGGGAATACTTTGTCAGCGGCTGATAATAAGCGGTTTTGATCTTTCCTGCCTACCGCATCAAGGTCTTCCAAAACCACCGCTCCGCAAAAATGAAGACCTTCATTTTGGAACTTAAGGCAGGAGATGGTTGTTAACTTCGCCGTCGCCGGACTATTCACGCCGAATAAATAAATCGGCCTGGGTCGATGGTTGATACAGTAATTGACCTGATATTCTTCCTGATCGGGAAGCGGATAGTATGGTCCGTGTGGTTCAAATCGGGCGAATTGAGACTTGACTGTTTCCCCAAGCATTTCAAAGAATAAACTATGGATCATCTCGCGACGAAACGCCCGCATGTTGGATACTTTGGCCACGGTCTGAGCGAATTGGAGTACCGCGGGATAAAGATGTTGGGGCTTGGTATCCAGATACAGGTTGCCCCCCTCTTCCGTCAGCCCATTTTCCGACAAAATTTTCTGGAAAATCCGTTCTTTGGTTTCTGAATCAATGTCATACCAATACGACAGGCGCATCAGGGTCATCCCCCGATCACAAACCCGAATGTCACCCGCTCGTACAGGTGACGGTTGGAGAAAGATGTCAACGAGGTCTCCATCTTCGTGATACAGCGGCACAACTAGTTGCGCAACATCCGGGCGTTTTTCGATCACTCGAAGTCGCCCATTGAACTGCTCATTCAGCAAGTTGGTGTAATCGTTGGCAACCACTTACGACTCCAAGTCCCAGAGATTTTTTGAGGGAAGATCGGGGAAAAGATCCCCGGCATCCTTGACATTACATTCTTTCAGGAAAAAAAGGATCGCGTCTTCAAATGTTGCGTAGGCGGTTGTTCGTTCAGCCCCTTTTTCGGCGGCCCTTCCTGCTTCCAGATTATCGGCTTTGGCACGGTGAATGTGACAGCCGGTGTGATGTCTGACGTTATCGGTCGGTTCGGCGAAGCCCTCATGCGGACCATTGCATCGTAGAAGACATATCGTCGGCTCGCCACCACCGGGGGCGTATCTCAGGCCGATCGAAAAATTTTCGGGAAAATCCTGGCCTTGCCGCAGAAACACATCGAATCGTTGATTGCCATCTTCCGACGTCAGTTTCATATCGTTACGCCTGTGGCCGTGTTCCTCGACCATCTGGCGTCGCGGTTTTTCCGTAACCACCTTGGAGCAGCGGATGAGTTCGTCAATATGGGTCTGTGAAAGTGCCATTAATACCTCCGGTTTATGCAATGCGCCTTCATCACCCAATGTAATTCGTCTATGGCCGATTCGACAGGGCATTGTCCACAAGTGGATTACGCGAACATGGTAACGAATACCTACCCTGACGGGTAGCATGAGAATTTGGTAATGGTGATTGTGGCGTGGCGAGGATTGTGATCGCGCCGACGCACGTGCTGGAGCCGGAGGTTCCGTGGGGGAACATCAAGGCGTTGGTGGAGGCGAAGCGGGGGTTGTGAATGATCGGCTATTCGTCTTCATTGCTCAGCACCATTTGTTTGTCGTCGGCGCGGCTTGATTTGGGGGCTTTTTTGAAGGTGCGGATATCGCGCCAGGGGGGCATATCGACGGCTTTGCCCTGCAACAGTTCTTCGATGGTCAACAACTGAATCTTCGGATGCGTCGTGCCCTGCGCGGATTTGTAAAAACCGGCCCCGGCGGCTTCCTGTCGCATCGGTTTGGTGGGCGGCTCCATCGAGATCAGCACGCCCATGACAGCGCCTGACGATTTTTCACGTTCGACTACGCCGACCAGATCACGCACCATCGGGACGCTGAGATTTTGGCCCGCCTTGACGGATACCATGACCTGCTTAAAGTTCGCGGCTTCCGATTCGTCGTGGAAGAACAACCGGCCGTCGATGCCCTTGTCGGCCCCTTTCTTTTTTTCGACCGGCCGCGCGCCGATCAGCCCCAGCGCCCACCACTGGAACTGCCAGGGGTCTTCCTTCGCCAGTTGGGCGGCATCGGGAAGCGAGGTCGGCTCGCCGAGCACGCGGTAGGTTTTGCCGACGTTCGGCCCGAAAGCGTTTTGAAGCCGAACCTTGATGAGATTGACCGCCAGATGCGTGATGTCGATGCCGATCCACCGGCGTTTGAGTTTTTGCGCGACGGCGACCGTCGTGCCGCAGCCGCAGAACGGATCAAGCACCACATCGCCCTTGTTGGATGAAGCGGCGATGATCCGTTCGAGCAACGCTTCGGGCTTCTGCGTGGGGTAGCCCAGACGCTCGGCGGCTTGCGCTCCGATGGGCCTGATGTCTGTCCACAAGTCCTGAATCGGCACGCCGAACATTTCATCCAGGTATCGCTTGTAAGCGGGAACCGCCCCGGGTTTGGTTTGCACGATCCGTCCTTCGGCTATCAATTGGTTCATTCGTTCTTTGCTGTATCGCCAGTACCGCGTGACACCCATGACTTCGTATCGCGGGTTGCCTTTGGCGCCACCGCCCGGTCCGATGAGATTGTCCAAACGATAAACGCGGCCCGTTTCCGGTTCCGTATGTTTGTAAAACGCTTTCAAATACGCTTCATCATATGGCGTGTAAAGCCAGTTCCATTTCCAATGTTCCGATTTGGTGTAAAACAGAATGATGTCGTGAATCCGCCCGTGTTGCATACGGCCCTGCTTGGCGTCGCTGTGAGCGCTGCTGCGTTTCCAAATGATTTCGGATTTGAAATTCGCGGGTCCGAAGATCGCATCCATCAGCAACTTGAGGTAATGACTGGCGGTGGGGTCGCAGTGGAGATAGATGGAGCCGGTGGGCTTGAGGACGCGGCGGAGTTCGACGAGACGTGGAGCCATGTTGGACAGATACGCCAGCATGTCGGAGGGACCGAGGAAGGTTTTGAAGGCGAGCATGGCGGTGGCGACTTGTCCGCCGGATTCGAGGGCGAGTTGGAAATTGGCGGCGGCTTCGGTGTCCCAGGTCCATGTGTCCCCGAAGGCCTTGAATTGGGCGTGCGCTTTTTCGCCGGACTTCTCGGCGAACAGGACGTTGTAATCGGCGTTGGAATTGAACGGCGGATCGAGGTAGATCAGATCGACCGATTCATCGGCGATGTGTTCGTGAAGAACGTCGAGGTTGTCGCCGTAGTAGAGTGTGTTGTCGGGGGCGTTGACCATAATGGGCATGGTAACGACTGCGAATCGGTATCGGAAGGGCGACCGGGCAGAGCGCGGGCAGAGCGCGGGTGTGGGATTGCGGGCAGGGGGGTAAGATGTGTGATGGTGGTTGGTTGATTATGGAGTGTGAGTGTTGACGACGATGCGTCAGGACAGGGCGGGCGGGTTGACGGTGGGCGTGGAGCCGCCGGGTGTACCGTGGGTGGCGATCACGGCCAATCCGTATTCGGGAGCGGGGAAGAATCGTGAGATTGTGGGGCGTTTGCAGCGGGCGCTGGAGGGGCATGGGTTGGCGGTGCGCGTGTTGTGGGATTGGGTGGAGCGTAAGACGGTGCTGTCGGACGGGCGGTGGATGGAGCGGTGCAAGTGCGTGGTGGTGGCGGGGGGAGACGGGACGGTGGCGGATGTGTTGAACGAAGTGGCGGAGATTCCGGGGGTGTCGCTGGCGGTGATGCCGATCGGGAATGAAAACTTGTTCGCGCGGCAGTTCGGGTATCGTGACGCGGAGCAGGTGGCGGCGGCGGTGGCGAGGGGACAGACGATGGGCATTGATGTGGGGGAAGTGCGGGATGCGGGGTGCGGGGTGCGGGATGCGGGTGAGGACGCAAGCCGCATGACGCAAACCGCACAGCGCACGGCGCGGTTGTTCACCTTGATGGTGAGCGCGGGGTTTGACGCGGAGGTGGTGCATCGCGTTCAGCAGTGGCGGGACCGGGGCGGGGCGTTGCGTCGGGCGAGGCGGTGGAGTTATTTTCGGCCGACGTTGAAGGCGATGCTGGGGTATCGGTATCCGACGGTGGAGTTGGTGGCGGACGGATATGTGGTGCGGGGGTGTCACGCGATGGTGTTCAATTTGCCGCAGTATGCGTGCGGGTTGCGGTTCACGCCTCAGTGCGTGGCGAATGACGGGTTGCTGCACTGGGTGGTGTTCCCGAAGCGCGGGGCGCTGGCGCTGGGGCGGTATCTGGCGTTGGCGGCGATGGGGAGCAGGCATTTGGGGAGTACGGGGGTGCAGTGGGGCGCGGCACGGGAGGTGGAGTTGCGGGGGATTGCGGGGGCGTGGACAAAAGAACCCGGGGCGGCGCTCGAAGACTCGCTTTGCCCCGGCTTGGGGGGAAGGGTGCCGGTGCAGGTGGACGGGGATCCGGCGGGGTTCACGCCGGTGCGGTTGAAGGTGCGGAGTCACGCGGCCCGGATCGTGGTGACATGATGGAGGTATGCGATGCGACGGATCCATGCGATGGTGCTGGTGCTGGTGATGATGTGCGGTGTCGCGGCGCGGGGGCAGTCGCAACCGGAGGCGGAGGCGGGGTTGATTCCGGGGGCAATTCCGGGGGCGGGGGTGGAGTTGATTGCGAAGTGTGAACGGTATTACCAGTCGATGGCGCGGTACACGCCGGCGGTGTCGGAGGATTTGCGATTTGGGGAAGGCGCGAAGGAGGGATGGAAGTTGCCGGAGGGAAGCCGGGGGAGGGCGACATTGCGGCGGGCCGAGGGGCAGTCGGTGCTGGCGTTTCGGGGATTGAGCGGGAGCAATGCGTTATTGACGGTGGGTTCGCCGGTGAAGGGGGCGTTCGCGGTGGAGGTGCGGGCGAAAACGATGTCGGGGCGACCGTGCGACATCAGCATTTTTTGCGACGGCGTGGAACAGGGATTGGGGTTTCAGTTCGGCGGGTACATGAACACGCGGAACCTGTTGTGGACGGACGCGAAAGCGGAGGGACAGAACAAGGCGTATCACGCGGTGGATTTGCCGCATGAACGGTTGATCGTGCCGGGACGGTGGCACACGGTGCGGTTGGTGGTGGAACACGACCGCGAGAGCGGCTGGGTGGACGGGAAGATGATCGGCGAGACGGCGTTGTCGGCGGAGCATGACGCGGAACGGGAAATGTCGCTGCATGTTTACGCCTACAACAACGAGATACTGATTGACCGGGTGACGGTGTATCGGCTGACCGAAGGCGGGGGCAAGACGGCGGAGCAGGCATGGACGGAAGCGTTCGGCGCGATGAGCCGGGACGAGGTGACGACGAAGTTGAGGAAGCTGGGCGCATTGCTGGATGATGAGGATTGGGCGACGCGGCAGGCGGCGCAGGGATTATTGGAGCGGGCGGGGGAGTTGGCCCGGCCGGTGGCGGAAGAGTTGGAGAAGAACGGCACATGGGAACAGCGATGGCGGGCGAAACAGATCATGCGGACGATGGGAGTGCGGGGGGATGAGGTGAGGGAAGAGGCGGGGAACGCGAAGCCGCGAGCGGCGGCGGGGGAAAAGCGCGATTAAAAACGCGCGGGTCGGCCGATATCGTGCATTATGGATCAACGATATTGGAACCGGATCGGCGCGGGATATTCGGGGCAGGTGCTGGATTCGCTGCGCGCCGACCGGCGCGGGGTGGTGATGGGTCGGATCGAACGATACGCGGATGGTCGGGCGGTGGCGGCGGATTTCGGTTGCGGCGTGGGCCATTATTTGCCGACACTGGCGGAACATTTCGGACGGGTTCATGCGTTCGATTTCGCGGCGACGTTGATCGAACAGGCGAAGCGGCGATGCGAGGGGCTGGGCAACGTGACGATTCGACGAAGCGATTTGTCGGGTGATGGGATGAAGGTGCGCGGGGTGCGATTCGCGGTGTGCGCGAATGTGTTGATTATGCCTTCGCGGCGGAAGCGGGCGGCGATACTGGCGAATGTGGTGGGCGCGATGGCGCGGGGCGGGCGGTTGCTGATGGTGGTGCCGGCGATGGAGTCGGCGCTGTTCGTGCATCAGCGGTATGTGGAGTGGAATGTGAAGCGCGGGGTGGGGCGGGCGACGGCGCATCGGGCGGGGCTGGCGGCGGATCGGCGGTTGCTGGAGGGGGTGCTGCCGCTGGACGGGGTGATGACCAAGCATTACCTGGAGGTGGAACTGGCGGCGACGCTGGGCGAGGCGGGATTGGGGGAGTTGGAGTTTGACCGTGCGAATTACGGGTGGAAGACGGAGTTTCCGCGTCCGCCGGTGTGGATGAAGGGGCCTTATCCGTGGGATTGGGTGGTGACGGGCGTGAAGAAGTGAAGCGGGGGCCGGGGATGGCCGATGGGGAGAATAGGGATGTTCAAGGGATTCGGTCTGATAAGTCGATAAAAGACGATGACCCCCAACCTCATGCAGCCGGACCCGTTGAAGCGGGTCACGCCGATGAGGGGGGCGGAGTTTGAACCATGACCATCAGTTCAACAGGACTCATCAGCGGGCTGGACACGGCGTCGATCATCGACCAGCTCATGGCCATCGAGCAGAGGCCGGTGACGGCGGCCCAGAACCGCAAGGAACTGCTCGGCAGCCGGAAGACCGCGTTTCAGGACATCAACGCCAAGCTGCTGTCGTTGAAGCTCAGCGCCGATGCGTTCGTGAACACCAGCACGTTCGGTGTGAAGAAGGCAACCAGTTCCAGTCCGTCGGTTTTGAGCGCCACGGCCAACACCGCCGCCCCGGTCGGCACGTATCTGTTCAGCGTGTCCCGCCTGGTATCGACGCAGCAACTGGTGACGCGCGGCTTCACCGACCCCGACACCACCGCCCTGGGCCTGGACACGACGATGAAGTTCGAATCGGCCGCGGCCCGGCTGGATCGTGAAGTGGAACTGTCCGACCTCAACGGCTTCGCCGGGGTGCAACGCGGCTCGGTGCGCATCACCGATCGCAGCGGCGAATCGGCGGACGTCGATCTGTCCAAAGCCGTCACGCTCAGCGATGTCATCACCGCCGTCAACAACGCCTCCGGCATCAACGTCACCGCTTCGGTCGAAGGCGATCATCTCAAACTCACCGACAACACCGGCTCGGTCGTCAGCAACCTCATCGTCGCCAATCTCGGCGGCACGCAAACCGCCACGTCGCTCGGCATCGCCGGCAACAGCGCCGGCGGAACCACCCTCACCGGCTCCAACATCAACTCCATCATCGGCGCCACGCCCCTGTCCGTTCTCAATGACGGTCATGGCGTCCGCCCCGCCGGCACCGGGCAGGACGACATCACCATCACCGACGGCGCCAGCACCTTCAATGTCTCGTTCTTCGGCGACGCCAAAATCTCCGATGTCATCGCCTCGATCAACAGCGCCACCGGCAACACCTCCGTCACCGCGTCCATCGCAAGCGACGGCGTGTCGCTGCAATTGAGCGGCGCGGCGGGCGTCACCGTCACCGCCGTCAACGGCTCGAAAGCCGGCGGCGATCTGGGCCTGATCGGTTCCGGCGCGGCGACGTATCAGGGCGGGCGTGTTCTGGCCGCCCTCAACAGCAAGCTGCTGAAAAACATCAGCAACGCCGCCGTCACCGCGGGGCAGGTGCGGTTTCAAACCGTCGGCGGCGTCGATCAGACGCTTGATTTGTCGGGCGCATCGAGCTTCAGCGATGTCGTCAGCACGATCAACAACGCCGCCGTCGGCATCACCGCCCAGATCAATAATTCAGGCAACGGATTGACGCTCACCACCGCCGACGGCACCGACCTCACCGTCAGCGACACCACCGGCAATCTCGC
>JBAYVY010000111.1:0-9965 GCA_041674345.1 Phycisphaeraceae bacterium
ACCCCCCCCCCCCCCCGCTCTCGTTGCGCCTGTCGTCCGCTTTTCCTGCATCCCACCCCACGCCGCAAACCCGGGGAATGCCCGGGTCCCGGACACTATTGCGGGGGGGGGGAGGGGGGAAATGGCGATTGAATCATTGCCGCGTGCGACGGGTCATTCGCCGTACTCGTACACGGTTTGGATCATGGCGATGTAGTTGTCGAGGTTGACGTAGTAGGGGACGGTGTTGGAGACGCCTGGCATGTAGCCGCCGCCGACGTTGAGGGTGTCGATTTTGTTACGGACGTAAGCGCGGACCTGGTCGGGTGAACCGCGTGACATCATGTCCAGGTCGATGTTTCCGAGGAGGCAGAACTTGCCGGGCCAGCGTTGTTTGATTTGGAGGGGTTCCATGCTTTTGGGTTCGAGGGGCTGGACGCCGCGCACACCGATCGCGGCCAGGTCGTCGAACACATCGTAAAGCCGGCCGTCGGAGTGATAGATCAGCGGAGCGTCGATTTGGCGGCCCATGTCGGCGATATCTTGGATGATGGGGAACAGTAGTTTTCGGAAGAAGTCGGGACAGAGCATCAGCCCTTCGGTGTAGGCGATGTCATCGGAATAGATGATCGCGCCGATGCGGTCGCCGGCGCGGCGGATGGATTCCCGCGCGCAGTTTCGCACGGCGTTTCCAAGCGATTCCATCACCGCTTCGAGCCAGTCGGGTTGCTCGAAACTGGCGAGGCACAGTTCGGTGAAGCCGATCATTTCCCATGCGAAGGTGAACACATCGGCGGTGTGCAACAGGACGCGCATCGAATCGGGCACGGCGGCGGCGGTCTGTTCGAGCAGTCGCAGGGCGGGTTCGATCGGCGCGTAATCGCTCTCGGCCACCGGCTGCCAGCTCCATCGTTTGGATTTGTAATGATCGAACGATTGAATCACCGCCTGCGATGTGGAGTGCGACGCGGTGTGTTCCTTCTCTTTTTGCGCTTTCACCGCTTCGCCGAGTTCCACCACCGGCGGATAGACGCTGGCCTGGACGTAGTCGTAACCGGCTTTGGCGTAGAACGCGACGTTGTCGGCCGCGGTTTCGACGGGCCGGCCGAGTATCGCCTGTTTGTGCGAACCGTCGATGATGAAATCGAACAGCGGCGGGCGACGACACGCCTGTTGGAGCGTCAGCGCGTTTTTGAATCGCTGAAAATCGGGTCGCGCGTTGATGCCCACATCACGCCCCCGGAAGTTGCCCCGGAAGTTGCCCCGGAAGTTACTGGTCGAGGTACTCATCGCGTTCAGTCCTTTTGGTAGAGAATCGGGTTCAACGGATCGGCCATGACTTCGCCGATTTTCGTGCCGGGCGACCATGCGTTCCAGTCGCCCCGCTGATTCGGGTTTTTCGGCTTGGCCAGACGCATGTCGCTGTCGATGTAAATGACGGTATGCACTTTTCGCGGCTGATCGGTGGTGTTCGGGCCGGCGCGGTGCAGCGTCCAGCCCAGATGAAAACTCACCTCGCCGGCGTCGTAGGGTTCGTAGCTTTCGATGACGCCTTCGTCCCTGATGGCTTGCCGGATGATGCGTTCGGATTCATCGCTGATGACCAGATCGCGTCCGATGTTTTTGAGGTGGCTTCCCTTGCCGAAGCAGAGCGGCCCCATGTCGATGGGCACGGGCTGGAGGGGAATCCACGCGGTGACGGACAGGCCGGTGCCGAGCGGCCAGTATTGCTGATCGACATGCCAGGGAGTGAAGCCGCCGGCGGGTTCTTTGTAGAGGGCCTGATCGTGGTACATGCGCACGCCGCGTGTGCCCATGAGTTCCGTGGCGATGCGCGCCAGGCGTTTGCTGAATGAAAAGGCGCGGGCCTTGTCGCTTTTGCACCAGAGGTTGCCGACCTGGATGAACGCCTTGCCGTAGGTATCGCGTGATTCCAGCGGCTTATCCTTGTGGGGGTTGAGCGTGAGGGTGAGGCGGGTGATCTCCTGGCCGTAGTGGGTCAGTTCATCGGGTGTGAAGACGTTTTTGAGTTTGATGAAGCCATCTGCGCGGAACTGTTGAATGTGTGCGGCGGTGAGGGGGTACGCGGTGTCGATGTCGATGAGTGTGGGCATGGGGTCTCCTTGGTGCTTGGGTCCGTTGCGGACCGGTGGGTGCCTGACATATGCTAAACTTCACGGCGGGCGGATGCTTCCACGCTTTAAGCGAACAGTTGCACGAAACGGGCGAAATGACGGAATAAGCATGAAACCTTCGCGTGAAAAAGTTGACCGGCCGATGGACTCGTCGATCAGGTGTTTTCGCCGGGTCGAGTCGCATTTCGGGTTCGGCTGGCACCTGCATCCCGAATATGAACTGACGCTGATCGAGGCGGGCACGGGGCAGCGGTTCGTCGGTGATGACATGTCGGCTTACGCGGCGGGCGATCTGGTGTTGCTCGGCCCGAACCTGCCGCACACGTGGGTGTCGGACGATCAACCCGCCCCGCCCGGCGGACACGCGGCGGTGGTGGTGCAATTCGATCAGCAATTCGTGGAACGAATGATCGGCGGTTGTGCCGAGTGGCACGATATCGTCCAGATGTTGGGGCAATCGACGGCGGGGCTGCATTTCGACACACGACAAGTCGCGCCGTCGGCCGCGCGCATGATCGGCTTGCCCGATCTGCCGCCGGGCCGGCGTTTGCCGGTGTTTTTGGATGTGTTGTGGTCGCTGTCGCAACTGGATGCCCGGTTCGTTCATCGACTGGCGAAGGACGCGACTTCGCTATCGACCGGCGAATACGACCGCATCGACCAGATGTGCGGCCACATCGACAAGCACCTGGCCGAGCCGATCAGCCCGGACGACATGGCCGCCAAGTTTCATATGAGCACGTCGAGCTTCGGACGGTTTTTCAGGAAGGCGACGGGGCGTTCGCTGATTCAATATCTGAACGAGCGGCGTGTCGGCTGGGCGTGCCGGTTGCTGCGGGAATCGGATGAGCCGATCACGAGCATTGCGATGGATGTGGGCTTCACCAGTTCCTCGTATTTCAACCGTGTGTTCGTGAAGTGCAAGGGCGTGGGCCCGCGCGAATATCGGCGGCAATTTCAGCGGTTGGGGGGGGGATCCATAATTTCAGTTTCGCCCGGATGCCGGCGAGAATGTTTTTAGTGATTTTAGATTTGAAGAGGCAAGCCAAGACACGATGTGTTTCCGAGAATCTCAAATCACAAATCCAAAATCACAAATCTCACGCGGCCAGCAATACGTGTTGATCGCGTGCGAGGTGGATGGATTGGCTCCAGCCGATACCCAGGGCGGTGCCGAGGGTGCCGGCGGAGGCGTAAAAGACGGGCAGGACGGTTGCGGCGGGAAGCAGGCCGCGATCGGCGGCGTGGTGGAAAAGGCGAAGCATCACGGTGGTGTCTGGCAGATGCCAGCCGACCCAGATATAAGCACCGACGGCCAGGGCGAAGGGCGCCAGGAGGATGGTGAGGCGGGCGTGCGTGGGGAACAGTTGATGTGCGATCATGGCGGCGAGGGTGAAGCCGAGGATGAGGCCGCCGATCACCTGACCGGTCTGACTGGTGCGGACGAGCAGTTGAACGAACAGCGCGCCGACGGTGACGGTGACGATGCCGGCGAGGAACGCGGGGGCGATGGGCGTCATGGCGCGGGGAGCGCGCCGGGCGAAACGGTCGGTGATTTGCGAACCGAAAAGGCACACGATCCACAACACGACCATGCACACCAGAGCGAGTACGAGCGAGCCGAAGAAGTCGGCGAGATAGGGTCGTTGCAGCCCGAATACGATGAGGACGGAGGCGATGATGGGCACGGCGACGATGGAGGAATTGAGGGCCGGGGCGTGTTCGCCGGTTTGCGAAGGATCGGTCGGTTCGGGGGCTTCGTCGAAATGTTCGCACCGGAGGAAGGCGGGCAGAGCGCGGCGGAGGATCGGGCGCAACCGGCGGGTCAGCAGCGAGACGACGACCACGGGGGCAAGCCAGATGAGCGACTCGACGGCGAGGGAAAAGTAGGCATGGGGAGAGACGATGTTTTCAAGCCAGCGGTCGATGGACCCGCCGCGAGCGGCGAGGATGAGCAGGCCCAGGCCGAGCGTGGCGGGCGCGGCCAGGGGATTGCCGGTCACGGCGGCACCCATCGCCAGCAGCATGAAGCCGATCAGCGCGCCGAGAAAACCAACGGGGACGGCGACATGATCGACGGAGGCCAGCAGGATGAACCCGGTCCCGTGATTGTGAATCGCGACGGCGCGCTGGAGGAAAATGACGGCGACGATGAGCATCGCGAGGATGAGTTGTTGTCGTTTGGGTGGAAACATGCCGTTGTGATACCGGCTGGAAGGCGGGGACGCAACCGGCGGTGCCGGCAACGCAAAGTTTTCAGCGCGATTCATCCGTCTTCACGGAATATCCAGGCCGATGTCGAGGGCGGAGGCGGAGTGGGTCAGCGCACCGACGGCGATGCGATCCACGCCGGAGTGGGCGATGATGGAAACGGTGTCGAGGTTGACCCCGCCGCTGGCTTCGAGCATGACCCCCGGAAGGATGCGATCGCGCATCGCCACGGCCTGCTGTAAAACTTCAGGCGGCATGTTGTCGAGCAGAATGATGTCGCAACCCAGCGGCAAAACCTGTTCGAGTTGATCGAGGGTATCGACTTCGACCTCAATAAAATCGGGAGCGGGAGTGCGTTGTCGCGAGGCGGTGATGAGTCGGGTGATGCGGTCGGCAAGCGAGCCGGTGATGTCGGCGATGTGGTTGTCTTTGACGAGGACGGCATCGTACAGCCCGATGCGATGACAGAACCCCCCGCCACAACGCACGGCGTATTTGGCAAGCCCCCGATAGCCGGGAATGGTTTTGCGAGTGTCGTGGATTTTCGCTTGTGTGCCGGCGACGGCTTGGACGTAGCGGTCGGTGAGTGTGGCGATGCCGGACAGGTGGGTGAGGAAGTTGAGCATGACCCGTTCGGCGGCGAGGATGGAGCGGAGCGGGCCGGTGACGGCGGCGATGGTTTGGCCGGGCGAAAGCGAGTCGCCGTCGTCGGCGTGCGATGTGATTCGCAGGCGGGGATCGTAGTGTTTCGCGATGCGAGACAGAAGGATCGCGCCGGCGAGACGACCGGGGTTTCTCGGGCGGAAATGCGCTGTTGAAGTAGCATCTGACGAGATGGACAATGCGGTGGTAATGTCGCCCGTGCTTTGATCGGCGTGTGCCGTGTCCCGGCCTCCCCCCGGGGGGGAGGAGAAAAACGGGCCGAGGTCTTCGCGTCGCGCCAAGCCGATCAGTGTGTCAAGCGCGGCATCATCGTTCAGTCGCTCGAACAACCGCGACAGCGGCAATGTGTTGATCGGATCATTTATCATGGGCCACCCTCAATCAGTTTCTTCAGATGATCGTAGGCGCGGCGGGCGACCTGCTCGGCGGTGGAGGTGTAGGGATACAACTCAACGGTCACAAACCCCGGCCCCCGGAAGTAGTGGATGTCGTCCAGCGCCTTGAAAATCGCTGGGAAATCCATCGCGCCGTCGCCGGGCACGAGATGTTGATGCACCCGTTCGGCGCTGATGTCTTCCAGGTGGACGTGCGTGATGACATCGGCGTAGCGACGGATCACCTCGGCGGGGTCTTCGCGCACGCAGAAATGGTGGCCGGTGTCGCAGTTCATCATCACCAGCGGTTCGTCGGCGAAATAGGTGTGTTTGAAAAGATCGAACTGATCGGCGCGTTCGATGAGCAGGCCGGGTTCGGGTTCGACGGCGATGCGAACATTGACGGAGCGGGCGGTGTCGAGACAGGCGGCGATGGACTGCGCGAACAGGCCGTGCAGTTCGTTGATGTCGCGGTTGACGTAAGGCCCGCCGGGCTGGATGGAGACGGCGGGCGAACCGAGTATCGCGGCCAGTTCGAGTGCGCGGCGGGTGTGGTCGATGCGCTGCTGACGCCGGGCCGGCGAGGGATCAACCCAGGTCGGATGATACGTATTGCCGCCGGCCCCCGGAAGTGAAAGGCCGAAGCCGGTGAAGGCGTTGACGTTGGAGACCGCCAGGCCCAGGCCGGTGATGAGTTTGGCCAGTTCGCGTGTTTGTTCATCGGACCAGGCGTGGGGGAGCATGTGCGGAGCGTCGGCCATGATTTCGACGCCGCGATATCCGATGGCGGCGATGGCGCGGACGGCGGAATGCACGTCGGTCTGTTTGAAGGCGTTGGTGGAAAATGCGAGGCGGTGAAGCATGAGTGGGAGGGGTCAGGAGACAGGAGTCAGGAGACAGGAGAGGCGTGCCGCTCCGTCATTCTGACTTCTGACTCCTGACTCCTGTCTCCTTTACGGGGCGGACATCGAACGCGCCGGGGCGACCGGGATGCGGGGTGAATTGTAACCGTTGGCCGGATCGGAGGTGATGTTGGGCGAACCACTGGCCCCAGCCGCACCAGCGGAACATGCCGCGATGCAGGTCGGTGGTGATCGTGGGACCGGCGTGCAAATGCAGTTCGAGTTGATCGGGACAATCGGCGAGCGCCGCGGCGGGCGGACGGACGTAATTCTGCCGCAACGCGCCGGCGGTCAGTGTCACCGTAAACCCATCGACCGGCGAATCGGCTTCGCCATCCAGCACATACCACGCCCGCATGTTTTCCGGCTGGTAGCGCGGGCCTTGCGAAATCTGCTTCACATCGCGCAGCCACATCAGCGTGACGTATCGCGTGGTCAGCCGCTTGCTTCGCCAATACTCGTCCGGCCCGCGAATCCAGCGGTTGTATTGCGTCACAAGCTGATCCACCATCGCGGGCGTGACCTGATCGACCATCAGCACCCGCGCCAGGGTCGCCGCGGCGAAGAACGGCCCGCCGGATCGCTTGAAAAAAATGCGGTCGCCAGGTGCCGCGCACCCGAACGGCGGACGGGCCGTCTGCGTGAAGCGGCTCTCGATCAGCTTGCGCCCGTCGAGAATCATCTCATCCAGCGGCGAAGTCACGATGGCGATGTGATCGGTCATGCGGAAACAGTTTAACCGCCAAGGCGCGGAGAAGAACGGACAAGCAGGGATCAGGGACAAAGGCACGAAGGGACGAAGTGAAAGAATCACAGCCCCATCCTCACTTCGCCCCTTCGTCCCTTTCTCCGCGTCTTGGCGGTTCATCCTGTTTCGGTGGTTAGCCGGGTGGTGAAACGTCCGTTACAATATCGCCATGAGTGATACCGAGGAAACGCGGATTGTAACTCCCCCGGCGGAAACCGACGCCGCCGAAGCCCCCGTTTATATCGCACCGGGCGACCCGGCGGAGTTGGCGTTGTGTGTCGAGGCGATTTTGATGACGGTGGATCGTCCGGTTCCGGCGGCGAAGATCGCCGAGGCGATGAATCTCGATTCGGCCAAGCCCGTCACCGCCGCGATCGCCGCGTTGAATGAGCAGTACGACAAAGCCGGCCGCAGTTTTCGCATCGAGCAACTGGCCGGGGGTTTTCAGATTTTGACGTTGCCCCGGTTCCGGGACGTGCTGGCGACGATGCACAAGACCAGCGCGGGCAACAAGCTCAGCGCCGCGGCGATGGAAACGCTGGCGATCATCGCCTACAAGCAGCCGGTGTTGCGGACGAGCATCGAAACGATCCGCGGCGTGGCGTGCGGCGAAATGGTGCGACAGCTCATGGAACGCAATCTGGTGAAGATCGTCGGACGCGCCGAGGAGATCGGCCGGCCCATGCTGTACGGCACGACGAAGCATTTTCTGGAACTGTTCGGCCTGTCATCGCTGAAGGATTTACCCAAGGCCGAGGAGTTGGCCAAACCATGAGCGGAAATGTGCGATGTGCAATGCGCGATGTGCGATGTCAGGCCGCTTGCGGCTTAGCAATGCTGTTGCTCATCCTGTTCGCCGGTGGTTGCCAGTCTTACGCCCTGCGGGGGCGCGTGGTTGAGGGAACGCGGTCGCAGGTGTTGGTGGTGGATGCGGACGATCCGCGGCTGGCCGGGCCGGGTGCGCCGGCGGGGATTGGCGGCGCGAGCGTCAGTTTCATGCTCGATCCTGAAAGGGCCGGTCACAAATCGCTGGGCGGCTCGTTCACCGACGCGGATGGTTCGTTTCAATATCCGGTCGATGAAGTCGGCGCGGGTTTTCTGGAATACGGCCTGGGCGTGACGGCGCGTGCGGCGGGCAAGTCGCCGGCGCAGGATTCGATGCCGATGCCGGCGGGCGACAAGCGGCTGCTCATCATGCTCGCGCCAGGTCGTGACAACCTGCCCCGTGAATCGGACAACCCGATGAACGACATCGAACGCTACATGCCCCGCTGACCCCCCGCCCCCGGAAGTTTAGCCCGAAGTCACGCCCGCATTACCTTGGGAAAGCGTGTGAGAGGGGCTTGCGTCCAGCGGCTTGCGGGAGCCGCGATTTTCCGCAAGCCGCTGGACACAAGCCGCGGGACCGACCATCGATCAGCAGCTTCTCGCACGCCCGCTGAAAGATGCCCCCCGCTTGGATGGTCCGACACAATCCCGTATGATGTGAAGCATCGGGTCGTTGTCGTTCATAGATTGCTGATACTCTGGAGAAGCACGATGCCGAATCTGGCAAATGCGGTTTTATTGATCGGTCCGCCCGGAGCGGGCAAGGGCACGCAGGGGCGTGTGATCGGATCGATCCCCGGCTTCTACCATTGCGCCTGCGGCGATGTGTTTCGCCGGCTCAATCCCGATTCGGAAATCGGCCGGACTTTTCTGGAATTTTCCTCGCGGGGCAAGCTCGTGCCGGATGATGTGACCGTCGAGTTCTGGACGCAGCACATCAATGCGCAGAAGATACTGGGGGCGTACAAACCGGCCAGCGATCTGCTGGCGCTGGACGGCATCCCGCGCAATCTGGTCCAGGCCAAACAGATCACCGCATATGTGCGTGTGCTGAAGGTCGTGGAACTGTACTGCCCCGATGAACAGATGATGATCGAACGCCTGCGCCGCCGGGCGCTGAAGGAAAATCGGCTGGATGACGCGAAGGAAGATGTGATCCGCCACCGCTGGGAGGTTTACCGTGCCGAGACCGCCCCGGTGCTGAGTTATTATCCGCCGGAGTTGCAGGCCCGCATCAACGCCCAGCAAAGTCCCGCCCAGGTGCTGCACGACATTCTGGAAGTCATCATTCCCGTGCAGAACGCGCTGTACGCCAAGACGGTTCACCATGTGTGATGTGGAATGTGGAATGTCGGATGTGGAATGTAAAACATCCCCGCCGCTCGCGGCTAGGCACTTCAACAAAATAACCTGACCAATTTGTGGGGCCAGCCGCAGTTCGATACGCCGCGTGATGGTCGAAGAAGAGTTCATTCCCGATCCGAACAGTCGCGTTCCCAAGGGAATCGTCACGCCGTGGCGCACATTTCTGACAGCCCACGCCAACGTGATGGTGGCTACGGATTTCTTCTGCAAAGCGGTGTGGACGCCGCTGGGCAAACGCATGGCGTATGCGATCATGTTCATCCACGTCGGCAGTCGGAAAGTCATGGTGTCGCCAAGCACGTTCTGTCCGAATGAAGAATGGATGCGGCAACAGGGCAGGAATATCCTGATGTGGCTGGAAGATGCAGGTCTCGAATGCCACGAACTGATCCGAGACAACGATACGAAATATGCCGAGTCATTTGATGCCATCTTTAAATGTATCGGGGTTGACATCGTGCGCACGCCGTTCCAGGCACCCCAGGCGAATTCATTCGCTGAGTCGTGGATTGCCGGTTTGAAGCGAGAGTGCCTGAACCATTTGGTCTGCTTCAGCGTGAAGCAGTTGGATTACGTCACCACCACTTATGTCAAATACTTCAACGAGTACCGGCCGCACCAGTCGCTGGGGAATGTGCCGCCGGCGCGGGTTGGCACACCACCACCAATACCCATTGGTCCGATCCGGCGGCGGCGTATCCTTGGGGGGTTGCTCAACCATTACGAGCGCAGAGCGGCTTGAATCGCCCATTGTCGCCGA
>JBAYVY010000112.1:0-9963 GCA_041674345.1 Phycisphaeraceae bacterium
ACAGGCCGGCTCGACCACGAACTCATCCGCCTCTCCACCGCTTACGAACAAGACCTCGACCGCGAACTCAAACTCACCGTCGCCGTCGCCGAGCCGCTCCTGCTCGTCGCCATGGCCGCGGTCATCGGCACCGTCGTCGTCAGCATGTTGCTCCCCATCTTCACCCTCCAGGACATGATCCAATAACCAGGTGATCCATGAATTCGATGCTCAATGTTCAATGTGCAATGTGCAATGTTTCCAAGCCAAGGCAGAGCGAGTCTTTTCCGGGGGCGAGCGCCGCCTTGGGTTCCCCCACATCGCACATCGCACATCGCACATCGCACATCTTTCGGGGCTTCACTCTCATCGAACTCCTTCTCGTCCTGGTCATCCTCGGCGTGCTCGCCGCGCTGGTCATCCCCAAGTTCACCAATCGCACCCAACAGGCCCGAAACACCGCCGCCAAAACCGACATCTCCAGCATCAAGGGCATGATTAACGCCTTTGAAATCGACACCGGACGCCTGCCCACCAGCGACGAAGGTCTCAACGCGCTCCTCATCGCTCCCCCCAATGTCACCGACTGGCGAGGCCCCTACATCGACTCCAACGCTCTCCCCAAAGACCCCTGGGGCAACGCCTATCTCTACCGCTATCCCGGCCAGCATAACCCCAACGGCTTCGACCTCTACTCCACAGGCCCCGACGGACGCGAAGGCGGAAACGACGACATCGGCAACTGGAGCGAATGAAAAAATGTTCAATGTGCAATGTCCAATGCGCCATGTCCCCAAGCCAAGGCAGAGCGAGTCTTTTCCGGGGGCGAGCGCCACCTCGGGTTCTTGGCACATCGCACATCACACATCGCACATCGCCTTCCGGGCCTTCACCCTCATCGAACTCATCCTCGTCCTCATGCTCATCACCCTCACCCTCGCCATGACCGCCCCATCCTTCCGCGGCTGGTCACGCGGCGGCAAACTCCGCGACGCCGCCGATCAATTCCAGGCCGCCACACTCCACGCACAATCCCAATCCGCCGCACAAGCACTTACCTATCGCCTCCAAATCGCCTCCGACGGCAAAAGCTACCAACTCACGCCCCTCGCCTCCGATTCAACATCCGACGCCTCCGCCTCGCAAACCTTCACCCTCCCCGATCATCTGACCATTCAACTCCTCCACGTCACCGGCGGCGACGGCTCCTCCATCCGCTTCTCCCCCACCGGCTCCACCACCCCCGCCCAGGTCCGCATCGCCGCCGACTGGGGCGATTCCATCATCCTCGCCTGCAACTCCGCCATCGCCGTATTCACCCGCGTCAAGGAACCGTGATTCCAATGTGCAATGTGCAATGTCCAATGCGCCATGTCCCCAAGCCAAGGCAGAGCGAGTCTTTTCCGGGGGCGAGCGCCGCCTCGGGTTCTTGGCACATCGCACATCACACATCGCACATCGCCTTCCGGGGGTTCACCCTTGTCGAAGTTCTCGCCGCCCTCGTCTTCCTCGGCATCGTCATCCCCGTCGCCATGCGATGCGCCACTGTCTGTCTCCAAACCACCGCCCACGCCCGGCACACCCTCGAAGCGTCGCAACTCGCCGAACAAAAACTCGCCCAAATCCTCATCGACCGCGACACCGCCGGCCTCGACGCCACCGGCGACTTCAACCCCGATTTCCCCGAATACACCTGGCAAACCGAATCCGCCCCCTTCGACTCCCCCCTCACCGGCGTGTCCGACGTCCGCCTCGTCACCGTCCACATCCGCTGGCGCGAACGCGCCACCCAACGCTCCTGCGACCTGTCCACACTCATGTATCCCGCCGCATCCTCCACCCTGACCGGAGAAACCCAATGACCCGCTCATTGCGAAATCTCCGAAATACTTTTCAAGCACGGGATGACGCCGTCTTCGGCGACAGACCGTGGTCCGAATTCGGTTTCACGTTGCTCGAACTCCTTCTCGCCGTCGCCGTCTCCGCCATGATCGCCGTCTCCCTTTACGCCGCCATGAACGCCGGTTTCAAGGCCCGAACCTCCGCCTACGCACAACTCGACATCCCCCGGCAGGCCGCGCTGCTGCTCGACGCCATCGAACACCACTTCCAGTCCGGCCTGCCCGCCACCGCCGACAAACCCTTCACCGGCTACGACAACGAAGTCGATTTCTACACCCTCGACCGCGACGCCGAACTGCCCGATGACAACCCCCTCGCCGAGTGCGAATGCTGGATGGCCATCTTCCTCCGCGATCAGCAAAATCACAATCAACTCATCCGGCAAGTCGTCCGCAATCTCTACACTTCCGTCACGCAAGACCCCGACCAAACCCTGCTTTCCACCGATGTTCTCGCCCTGACGTTCCACTACTACGACGGCTCCGACTGGCAAACCGAATGGGACTCCACCGAACACGACAATCAACTTCCCGCGGCGATCAAAGTCACCCTTGAACTGGCCCGTCCGACCTCCACCGACCCCAACGCCCGTTACCGCATGACCCGCATCATGCCCTTATCGTGGAGCCAATCCTCACCACAAATAACAACTTCCGGGGGCGGATCGTGAATCGCATGACGCCGACAATCCGACACACCCACCGACGCGGCTCCATACTCGTCGTCACCCTGATCGTCGTCTTCGCCCTCGCGTCGATGCTGCTAACGCTCAGCCACCGGGTCAGCGTGCTGGCCAACGCTTCCGCCAACACCGCCGCCGCACGACAAGCCGACGCCATCGAACGCGGCGCCGAACAAAATGTGCTGGCCATCCTCTCCCAAAAACTCGACTCGCTCGACGATCTGCGAGAATCCGACTTCGAGCAAATCCGCGTCGGCAAAGGTTATTACTGGATCATCCGACCCGACTACGGCGACTCCAACCTCCCCCGATTCGGCCTGGTCGATGAAAGCGCCAAACTCGACCTCAACACCGCCGGCTACGCCATGCTCCAACAACTGTCGGGCGTTACCGAACCGCTCGCCGGCTCCGTCGTCGATTGGCGCGACCCCGATGACACGCCCACCGGCTCCGGTTCCGAATCCCTCGCCTATGCCGTGAAAATCCCCGCCTACGCCGCGAAAAACGCGCCCTTTGAATCCGTCGAGGAATTGCTGCTCGTCGATGGCATGACCCGCGATCTGCTCTACGGCCAGGCCCCGTCCATCATCGGCACGACAACACAGTCCGGCAATGTCTTCGGCGGTGATCGTTACATCGCCGACGGATTATTCGACGATTTTACAGTTTGGAATATTCGACCCAATACCGACAAAAACGGAAAAACGCGAATAGATATCAACGATATCCGTCAGCGCGGCCGGCTTCGCACACTGCTGCGCGACAAACTCGGCGGATCGCGCGGCGACCAGGTCGCCAATCAGCTCGGCAACATCAACTTCACCGACATGTTCGACATGGCGCGCCGCGCCGCCATGACCGCCGCGGAACTGGCGCTGGTCGAAGATTCCATCACCACCGCCACGACGCAACAGTTGCGGGGGCGCATCAACGTCAATGCCGCCCCGCGTGAAGTGTTGCTCTGCCTCACACCGCTGACCAGCGCCGATGTCGATGCCCTGCTGGCCAACCGCGACACCTCCGCCCGAACCGACGAGCGTTCGGCGGCGTGGGTGTACGACGTGCTGCGCGAAAAAGCCGTGGGCATCGGCAATCGCATCGCGGGGCAGGGCTGTCAGTTCTCGGCGGAAATCGTCGCCGCCAGCGGCGACGGCAGGGCGTTCAAACGCGTACGCATCGTCGTCGATGTTTCAGGCGCGTCGCCCCGCATCGTGTACCGGCATGACCGCACCGCGATGGGCTGGCCCCTCGACCCGGCGATACTCAAACAATGGCGCCGCGGCGGACCCGCCAACGGATCGACCCCCGTCGCGGCAACTCTCGGAGTGCGACAGTGATGCTTTTCGGTTCACGCAACATACTGGGACTGGCCCTGGGCGACCGCACGATTCAATGCGCCCAGATCGCAACGGCGGGCGGTCGCAGCGTGGTTGAGCGATTGGCGCGATATGAATTGCCGCCGGGCGTCGGTTATGAACAACCCGATGCGCTGGGGGCGTTGCTGAAAACGTTTCTGCGCGAACACCATTTTACCGCGACCCACACGATGATCGGTCTGCCGCTGCGGTGGCTGGTGACGCACGCCGCCGATCTGCCGCCCGCCGACCCGGCCGCGGCGTGCGCGATGCTGCGATTGCAAGTCGAACGATTGAGCAGCGACGGCGAACTGGACATGGTGTACGACTGCGTCGGCGAACCCGGCGGCGACATCGCCAAACAAGTAATGCTTGTCGGCGTGCTGCGGCCACAATTGGATCGCATCGGAAAGTTCGCCGATGCCGCGGGATTGACGCCGGTTGGCGTCACGCCCACGGCGCTGATCGCCGGTGACGCGATGAATCAGTCGATGTTGCTGCTGGCCGATCACGGCACGGAACTGGTGGTCCGGCGTGACGGCGCGGCTCAATCATGGCGTCATTGGCGGGCCATGCCGCGCCAGGCCCCGTCGGAACTGCCGGTTTGGAGCGGTGAATTGCGGCGAAACTGTGCGTTGGCGGGGCGGAGCGGCGCGATGACGCTGGTCGATGCCGTCGGTTTGGATGAGGCCCGGCGAAAACAACTGGACGACCTGGCGGGCGGCGAACCGATGGCGTCGGCGGACATCGCGGCGGAGATTCGCCCCGATGCGCTGAACGGCGCGCCGCCGGGTTCGCGGGCGGGAATGTTCATACCCGCGATCGCGCTGGGCGCGGCCGGGCGAAGCGCCGCCGCTCCGCGGGTCAATTTCGCGCGGTCACGTCTGACGCCCCCGCGGGTCAGACGATTCGGGCGATGGCGGATCACGGCCGTCGCGGCGGGGTTACTGTTGATGACGGGTCTGGCGGCGTTGTATGTCACGATGCAACGGCGCGAGGGTGAAGCGGCGCGTCTGGAAGCGCGGTTCAAACAACAGCAGCCGGAATTGAAAACCGCGAAAGCGGACATCACGCGGTTCAGCTATGGCCGGCGGTATTTTGAGATGCGTCCGCCGGTGCTGGATTGTTTGAAGCAGATCACGCGGACGTTCCGTGACGGCGAGCCGATCTGGGTGACGACGTTCACGATGAAGGACACGGGCAAGGGGCGGATGCAGGGCAAATCGACGGAGCAGCGGGTGATTCTGGCGGTGCTGGATCGTTTGCGGGGCGACGCGAATTTCAGCGACGTGCAGTTGCAGGACATGCGGGAGGGGTCGGGCCGGGAGCGGGAAGTGATGTTTTCGATTTCGCTGACTTATCACGGAGGCAGGAACGGATCATGAAAGTTTCACAGAGGGAACGATACATTTCGATCGCGGCGGGCGTGGTGGTGGCGTTGTTCGTGCTGGACCAGTTCGCGCTGTCGCCCTGGTTTTCAAGATGGACGGCGGCGGATACGCGGATCGCGGATCAGAAGGATCGACTGGCGCAGGCGAAGCAGACGTTCGACGGCGGCGAGCGGGCGAACCGGCGGTGGGCGGAGATATCGAAGCGGACATTGAAGGCCGACGCGCCGGCGGCGGAGAGCCAGATACTCAACGCCGCGCGCCAGTGGGCGCAGACGGCGGGATTGTCGCTGACTTCCCTGAAACCCGAACGCAGCGAGAAGGAGCAGGGATTCATGAAGATCACGATTCGCGCGACGGCCAACGGATCGCTGTCGCAGATCACACGGTTCATTGACGAGGCGGGCGATTCGCCGCTGCCGGTGCGCATCGCGGATTTGCAGATCAGCGCCCACAAGGAGGGCACGGATGATCTGTCGATGCTGATCGGGTTGGCGACGATCTATCAACCGGTTGTCTCGCAAACCGCAGGGACGGAGGCGAACCGATGAAGTACGTTCATAAGATATTGTTGACGGTTTTGGTGGTCAGTGCGAGCGCGATGGCGCAAGCACCGGCGGCGGGGCCGGTGGTACCGGTTCAGTCGTTCGCAGAGGAATACGGGATTATCACGCGGAAAAACATCTTTTTGCGTGACCGGCGGTCGGCGGCGGATACGGAGAATCACGCGGTGACGCGGCCGGTTCCGCCGACGCCGATGGAGAAGACTTATGCGCTTGTCGGCGTGGCGGTGGGGGATCAGGATTCACGCGCTTATTTTGAACATTCGGGAATGATTGAAAAACATGTGGTCGGTGAAACGATCGGGCGGGGAACAGTGTGCGAGATTCAGGTGGACGGCGTGATATACGAATCGCAAGGGCGACGAACCGTGGTGAAGGTCGGACAAGACCTGAGCGGCGACATGTCATCGCCGCCCCCGGAAGTAAAGCCCCCGGAAGTAAAGCCCCCGGAAGTAAAGGCCCCGGAAGCGGCAGCAGGTGTGTCGGGTCAACCGGCGGCGGCTCCGGTGTCGGGGGCCGCAGCCGCGCCATCGTCCGGCGCGGGTGCCGATGGGGCGACATTGAGCATTGAGGAGCGGATGCGTCGGCGTCGGCAGGAGTCACTGGGCCAGTAACACGAACGATTCGTTCGGAGAGCATTATGACCATGCGAAATAACAAGGCGTTGAGTGTATGGATTGGATTGGCGATGATGGTTTTGTGCTGCGCGATGATGACGGCACAGGCCCCCGTCCCCGGAATCGCCCCCGCCCCCGGAATCGCCCCCGCCCCGGAAGATGCGGCGGGGGACGCGCCCCCGGCTCCGCCGCCGCCCGCGATGGGGGAGGTTGCGCCGGACGCCATACCGGATGACGCGCCGCCGACGCCGATCACGCCGGAACAACCGGGCACCGAGCCGGCGGCGGTTCCTCCGCCGGCGATACCGGCCGCGCCCGTGGAGGAGGAGGCGGAGGCGCACATCATGACGAAGAACGATGAGTTGATGATGAACTTCGTGGGCGTGAACATTGACGTGGTGCTCAATGAGTTGTCGGCGGTGGCGGGTTTTGTGATCGTGAAGGAGGTGAAGACGGAGGGGAAGGTGACGCTGATTAGTCGTCAGCCGGTGAAGGCGAAGGACGCGGTGTTGTTGTTGAACACGGTGTTGCACAACGCGGGTTACGCGGCGATTCAGCAGGGGCGGATACTGAAGATCACCAGCACGAGCAGCGCCAAGCGGATGAGCATTCCGGTGCGTGTGGGCAACGACCCGGAGAAGGTGGAGCAGAGCGACGAGTTGATTACGCAGGTGATCCCGCTGCGATACGCGGATGCGACGCAGTTGAAGACGGACCTTCAGCCGCTGATGAATTCGGAGGCGGATTTCACGGCGAACGCATCGAGCAACGCGCTGGTGATTACGGACACGTCGGCGAACATCCGCCGGATCGTGCAGGTGGTGGCGGCGCTGGACACGTCGGTGGCGGACTCGGTGGATGTGAAGGTGTTTCAATTGAAGTTCGCCAACGCGGCGAACGCGGCGAAGCTGATTAACGACGTGTTCGGCAACGTGGACGCGGCGGGGGGAGCGCAGCAGCAGAACCCGTTTTTCCGGCGGTTTCCGGGCGGGTTTCCGGGCGCGGGTGGGTCCAATCAGCAGGCACAGCAGGGCGCGCGAACCAGCCGGACCACGAGGGTGACGGCTTCGTCGGATGACCGCACGAATTCGATCGTGGTGTCGGGCAAGGCGGACACGCTGGTGCTGGTGGCGCAGGTGGTGAAGGAACTGGACGCGAACCCGGCGGCGGAGGAGCAGGTGTATGTGTTTCATCTGCGGAACGCGCAGGCGCTGAATGTGGAGTCGGTATTGAACGGCGTGTTTCTGGGCGCGTCGATGGGCACGCGCACGGGGCAGACGACGTTGTCGAGCAACACCAGCACCAGTTCGGTGCTGACCGGGGGCAGTTCGCGGTCGAGTACGTCGGCCAGTCGCACGGCGCAGACGACCGGCGGGGGGACGAGCGGGCCTCGGCTGTCGTCGCAGGCGCAGCAGACGGCGACATCACTGGCGGGACTGGTGACGATCATCGCGGATGTGGACACCAATTCGATTCTGGTGCGCGCTTCGCCGGTGAATTACGACCGGATCAAGCCGGTGCTGGAGGAGATGGACCGCCCGGCGACGCAGGTGCTCATCAAGGTGTTGATCGCGGAGGTGACGCATGACGATTCGCTGGATTTGGGCGCGGAGTTTTCGATACTGAATCTTCGCAGCAGCGGGCAGGGCCAGTCGGGTTCGACCGGTTTCAACATCGGGCCGGCGCTTGCGGCGAGTACGACCACGCCCGGCATGGTGGTGCAATTACTGGAATCGAATTTCACGGCGACCATCCGCGCGCTGGAAACCGCGGGCAAACTGGACGTGCTGTCTCGCCCGTATATCCTGGCGTCGGATAATCAACTGGCGAACATCACCGTCGGCCAGGAGTTTCCTTTCATCACCAACAGCACTATTTCCGACAGCGGACAGGTGAACAACACCGTCGAATACAGCGACATCGGCATCATTCTCGACGTGGTGCCCCACATCAATCCCGACGGTCAGGTGATCCTCGACGTGGCGCCGGAAATCTCCTCGATCTCCAGCGAGTCGGTGACCATTTCCGAAAACGTCAACGCTGCGATCATCGTCAAGCGATCCGCCCAATCGCGCGTGGCTGTGCAGTCGGGCCAGACCATCGTGATCGGCGGATTGATGGAGGACAAGCTCACCAGCACCGTGGACAAAGTGCCGCTGCTGGGCGATATTCCGTTGCTGGGCGAGTTATTCAAACGCACGCAGAAAACGAAGACGAAGACCGAACTGCTGATTTTTCTGACGCCGCATGTTGTGGTTCGGCCTCAGCAGTTGACGGGCATGGCTAAGGAAGAAGTGTCGGGCACCAAACTTTTGCCTGACGCGGTCAGTCCGGGTACATATGATGCACACCGTGAAGGATTGCAGCGAGGCGAAGTGTCTGAACGGCCCGACACCGCACCGGCGGCCCCGTGATGAGTTTGAAGGATTCGCATAATGATGGACACCGCTCAACGACAAGTTTGGCGCATGCGATGGATTGCGGTTTTGTGTGCGGCGATGATGTTGGTTGCGTGTGAATCGGCGCCCAAGGGTCGCAGCGCAGCGGTGCAGGCCGCAGGTCAGTCGAACGCCGAGCCGCGGCAGTTGAGCAACACCGATCCATGCGCGATGCGGTTGCATGATTTGTGCGGGAGTTTGCTGGAGTATTACGCGGACCACGGGCGATTGCCGGGGACGTTGGGGGAGTTGGAGCCGACGGCGGAGTTGAATCCGGTGTTGATGCTGACGTGCCCGGTGTCGGACAAGCCGTATATTTATGACCCGGCGGGGATGGACGCGGGGGACGGAACGGGACGGATCATCGTGTACGACGCGGAGGCGAGCCATTTGGGGATGCGATGGGCGATCAAGATAGGGGAATTGCGTGGGGGCAAGCCGCTGGTGGCGCGTGTGGTGGGGTTGCCGGAGGGTTTTTTTCGGGAGCGGGGGGTGGTGGGGAAATGACGAATGACGAAACTCGAATGACGAATCAAACTCGAAATCCGAAGCTCGAAACCAGCACCCGTCTCCCCGCCGCTTGCGTCTTGACGAATCCAAGAAAAAGAAGTTTCACCACGGAGGGCACAGAGGGCCACGGAGGAAGTAAACTGGCTGCTCGCCGTTGCATTGGGCCTTGCATATTCGTGTAGGCCTCGCTACTATCGTCCTGATTCAGAAACACGGGGCCAATTGATGTCGGGGAAAACGCAGCACGACGACAGCAATACGACGAAGGGCATGTTGCGCCTTCAAAATGACCCCCCCGTCCCCTTGTACTCACCCAAATCAGAGCCAAAGCCGTAGGCATAGCAAATGGATCCTTCAAAAATTAACCCGACACCTGTTCACCAGCTAAAAAAATGAAAGGTGGCAAACTGTATGTCCACTAAGTGGCCGTGCAGGAATAACTGATAAGATTGCGAAGCAAATGGGACCGCGTGGTTGGACGGAGCCGCAGATCGCAGAGGCCCTGAAGTCTGGGCAACAGATTCCTGCC
>JBAYVY010000113.1:0-9877 GCA_041674345.1 Phycisphaeraceae bacterium
CGATACGGTATCCACCCCTGATGTTCCAGCAGCGCCCGCAGCCCCGTCTTGGCCGTCACCTTGAACACTCCCGGCAGATCAAACACCCCGGCCCACAACGCCAGCCCCATCCCGTCCGGCAAACCGGCCGCCGCCAGCGCCCCCAACGACAGCGCCGTCACGCCGATCCTCCGGGGGCGGGGGCGACGGTCGCACCACGGTTGTGCGCGTGTCCATTCATACACCGCCCGCGCATCATCCGCCATCGTGCGTATCGTCAAATCCTCGAATTTTCCCGTCGATTCCCCGCACCCCGCCTGGTCGAACCGCACACACGCGATGCCGCGTTCCGCCAACTTTCGCGCGAACTCGACCAGGTGATAACTTTTGCCCATGCGCGAGCCGGTCAGCCCATGCACCACGATCACCGTCGGCCAAGGCCCGCCGCCGGCGTCCGGGGCTGCTTCCGTGGCTGCTTCCGGGGGCGGCAATGACACCGACGCCGCCAGTTCGTTTTCGCCGCTGGTGATGTACTCGAATCGCATCTTACTCATGGGGTGATCGGGTGATGGTGGATTGGGTGATTGGGTGATTGGGTGAAGTAAGAAAGGCATTGAGGCAAGCCCGATTTGAGACAAGCCGTGGGGCAAGGAATGACATCACCCAATCATACATCACCCAATCCCCAAATACACTAAACTGTTCGTCATGTCTTCATCATCCCCGGAACACGACAACCTGCCCGCCGAGCTGCGTGACGAATCGCGCGGCACCCGCCTGCACAAAGCCATGGCCGACGCGGGCATCGGCTCACGACGCGCCTGCGAACAGCTCATCGCCGAGCGTCGCGTCACCGTCAACGGCCACCTCATCAAGTCCATGCCCGTTTGGGTCGATCCCGCCGTCGATCGCATCGAAGTCGATCACGCCCCGGTCGCCCGACAACGCAAGACGCAGCGTAAACTTTATCTGATGGTGTTCAAGCCCCGCCGGGTCATCTGCACCAACCGCGATGAACTGGGCCGCAAGCGCGTCATCGACCTCGTGCCGCATCCCGAACGGTTGTTCTGCGTGGGCCGGCTCGACGCCGAATCGACCGGCTTCGTGCTGCTGACCAACGACGGCGAACTGGCGCAACACCTGACGCATCCGTCGTTCGAGGTGCCGAAAACCTACCGCGTCGCCGTCAAGGGCCGGGTGGAAGGCGAACACATCGAACGATTGCGCCGCGGCATGACCCTGGCCGATCGCGCCGGCCAAACACAGCGCACCAACGCCGACCTCATCAAAATCATCAAACGCGACCTCGACCGCACCGTCATGGAAATCACGCTCAGCGAAGGGCGCAACCGTGAAATCCGCCGCATGATGGCCCGCCTCGGCTTCGATGTGAAACGTCTCGAACGCATCGCCATCGGCCCCGTGCAACTCAAAGGCATTGCGCCGGGCCACTGGCGGGAACTGACCAAAGTCGAAATCGCGCAGTTGCGGAAGAAACGATGAGCGATGAGCGATGAGATCAGCGGGCGTGAACCGTATTTCGCGGCGATGGCCCGACGAAGCTCAGCCCTCGCTTCGCCTCATCGCTCATCGCTTTCTTCCGCCTCACCCACCGGTGGTCGCCGGTTGTTCGCGTTTGACCACGGTGAAACGCACCATCGCCGTCGGCGCGAAAATGGAAATGTTTTGCGACAGGAACGTCGGCACGGTCGCCGCCTTCGTCGCCGCGACGGTCGTCGGCAGCTCCTCGCCGCCCGCCGCCAGCGCCGCCGGGTTCACCGGCACCACGTGCAGCACCCGGCCCTGGCCCGTCGCCGAAACCTGCTGAATCTCCACCGACGAAATCGGCGCGCTGGTCACGCCCTTGTCCAGCATGTCGCCGGTCAACTGAAACTGCGCGATCACACGCATCTCGTTCGGCTTGCTCCGCAACCGCTCGATCAGATCACGCGGCCCGGTGATCGTCACTTCGCGCAACACCCGGCTTTCATCCGCCAAAGTCACGTCATATCGCCTCAACTCCGACGGCGGCGTCGAAACCCACACCGGCACCAACTGCACCGCCAGCGAATCCTGCTGCCGCGCGATCGTGAACGTCACGTCCGCCGTCGTCACCCCCAGCTTGATGTGCCGCTCCACACGCTTGTCCGCGCCCAGCGGCTTGCTCAGTTCCAGGGTCAGCGGCAACGTCTGCTCCACGCCCTCCGGCATGTCGCTCAGCCGGCCCGCCGGGATCGTCGCCGCGACGAACAACGCATCATCGCTGCCGGCCAGACGATCCAGAAAACTTTGCGGCAACGTCACCGGAATCGTCGCCGGGTTGATTTTCACGCTCGGCCCCAACTGCACCCCGCGCGGATCGAACACCACCCGCACATCCTTCGTCACCAGCTTATCGACGATGATCGCAACCTCGCCCGGCTCCACCCCCACCACGCTGATGCCCTGTTCCGACACACTCAGACTGCCCGGCTTCTCCGGTTCCACACGCACCTGCGGAAACAACATCGAAAGGTTCAATGTCTGTTTCCCCGTCGCCGCGATCATCGACGATTGCACCGGCAGTTCCACCGCCCCCGTCGCCCCCAGATGCACTTTCAACTGATCCAACGCCGACGTCGCCCCCTTGAACGTCACCGCCACCGTTAACTGATCCGATCCGGCGACGAAGTCCGCCACCAGGTCCTGCCCGATCCGCGCGGGCAACGCCACCGTCACGGTCCGCGTATCAGTCCGCACGTTCTGACCCTCGGCATAAAGCCAGATCAACGCCGCGATCAGCGTCACCAGAAGGTAGGATTGCATCGGTTTGAAAATTCGCATGGTCGATCATTTCTTAACCGCAGAGGCGCAGAGACGCAGAGAAAACAAAATCACTTTTTTATGTCTTCTCTGCGTCTCTGCGCCTCTGCGGTTCAATCACGCCGCGTCCTTGTCCGTTGTCATGTCGTCCGTATCCGTGGTTGGGTTCGTGATCGGCGTGGCGGCCTGTTTCAGGCCCCGCTTCAGCATCGAGCGCAGCGCGTCGGGGCTGAGTTTGCGTATCAGTTGCCCGCGCTCCGCCAGCGAGATCGCGCCGGTCTCTTCGCTGACCACGATCACCATGCAGTCGGCTTCCTGCGAAAGCCCCAGGGCCGCCCGATGACGCGAACCCAACTCCTGCGCGATGTCCTCCCCCTCGGCCAGCGGAAACTGCACCCCCGCCGCCGCGATCTTGCTGTCGTGAATCACCACACCCATGTCGTGCAGCGCGCTGCCCGGCCAGAATATCGTCTGAAGCAGTTCGGCGGTCACCTCGGCGTTCAGCCGGGTTCCCACCTCGATGATGCCGCCCAGGGGTACGTCGCGCTCGATGGCGATGATCGCGCCGATGCGGTTTTTCGCCAGGTACGTCACCGCGAGGATGATCTGGTCGATCACCGGCTCCATCGTCGAGGCGGTGGAGCGGAACAGCCGCGCCTCGCCCAATCGCACCAGCGCCCGGCGCAGTTCCGGCTGAAAAATCACCACCATTGCTATCGCCGCGAATCCGAGAAATCCCTTATACAAAAACTGAATGCGCGGAAAAGCGTTTTCCGGCGCCAACACCAGCAGCAACGAGGTGATGATGAGTACCACGCCCAACCCTTTGAACATGCGGGCCGCCCGTGTGCCGCGCAGGAAGCGGAAAATCAGGTACACCGCGACCCAGATAATGGCGAACTCGACCAACCCCTCAACCGGGTTGTCGCCTCGCAGTCGGGTCAGCAGTTGTTGAATTCGTTCCAGCACAGGGTTTTATCCGTCTGCAAAGGCGATGCTTATGTCCATACCGCCGCGGGCGTGCCGGCGCACACCTGATTATAGAACATCGGCCGAACGCCGCACCGTCCAGCAATGGTTTTGGCATCACCGGACGAAACTTGTTTTATCGTGGAGAAACGTGACCATGCTACGACCGGGCTTGCCTCAACGCCCTGATCGGGCATAATGATCGCAGCCCCGCCCACGAACCCCGGAAGGTGGGGGATGTTTGATTCGCCTCTTTCGTTTTTTGCCAAGGATGGCCCATGACCGCGACCGTTGTGCATTCACCCCAATCTCCCCGTAAGGGTTCGCCCCGCGTCGATGCGGAGTCGATGGCGAAAAAGCAACGCGAAATCTCCGTCTCGGAGTTTTTCGCCAAGAACCGACACCTGCTCGGCTTCGACAACCCCCGCAAGGCGTTGCTCACGACGGTGAAAGAGGCCGTCGATAATTCGCTGGACGCCTGCGAGGAAGCGAGCATTCTGCCGAACGTGACGGTCATCATCGAAGACCTTCAGCCCGACCGCCCCGCCATGCTCAAGCAGTCGCGCTATCGGGTGACGGTGATCGACAACGGGCCGGGCATTGTGCGGTCGCAGATCGAAAACATTTTCGGCAAGCTGCTGTACGGCTCGAAGTTTCACCGGCTGAAAATGTCGCGCGGCCAGCAGGGCATCGGCATCAGCGCGGCGGGGATGTACGGGCTGATTACCACCGGCAAGCCGATGGTGATTCACACGCGCCCCAAGCAGGGCAAGCCCGCGCATCACATCGAACTGTCGATGAACACGAAGACCAACTCGGCACAGGTGACGGTGGATCAGCAGACGGAGGATTTTCCGCCGCAGGGCTTTAAGGCGTTGAACACCGCCCCCGGCACGCGCGATCCGGGGTTTTTGAACCCCGCCGATTACGTCACCGGCACGAGCGTGAGCATCGAGTTGGAGGGCAAGTACCAGAAGGGCCGGGGCAGCGTCGATGAGTTTTTGGAACTGACCGCCATCGCCAATCCGCACGCGCGGATCACGTTCGTTCCGCCGACGCGCGTCAGCGCCGATGACAACGTGGCGGATGAACCGACGCTGATGCAGGAATCGGAACACAGCGAATTGCACGCGGCGGCGGTGGATACGAGCGTGAAACGTGTCGTGGCGGCGGCGGATGTCGATCCGACGCTGACGACGGTGGAGAAGGACGGCGTGGTGATGTTTCCGCGCGGGACGGAGGAGTTGCCGCCGGAGACGAAGGAGATTCAGCCGCACCCCAAGGGCATTGAGTTGGGGATTCTGTTGCAAATGATGAAGGATTATGAAGCGGCGAATAAGGGGGGCGGGACGCTGTATAATTTTTTGCAGGAGAAGTTCAGCCGGATCAGTCCGGGCAAGGCGGGGGATTTCTGCAAGGCGATCGGCGCGCATTCGCGGACGAAGGTGGGGGATGTGACCCCGGCGCAGGTGGAGAAGTTGTTCAAGGAGTTCGGCGAGGCGCGACTGCCGCCGCCGCCGACGGATTGTCTGGCGCCGATCGGGGTGAGGCAGTTGCTGGCGGGGATGCTCAAGGGTGTGAAGGCGGAGTTTTACGCCGCGTCGAGCCGGTCGCCGGAGATTTACAGCGGCCGGCCGTTCCAGATCGAGGCGGCGATCGCGTTCGGCGGGGAGTTGCCGAGCAACGAGACGGCCCGTGTGATTCGTTTCGCCAATCGTGTGCCGCTGTTGTTTCAGCAGTCGGGATGCAGCAGTTTCAAATCGGTGATCGAGACGGGTTGGCGGAATTACAATTTGACGCAGCCGCGGGGTTCGATACCGGTGGGGCCGCTGGTGATTATGATTCATATGGCCAGCGTGTGGGTGCCGTTCACCAGCGAATCGAAGGAAGCGATCGCGGATTACGACGAGATTCGCAAGGAGATGAAGCTGGCGCTGATGGAATGCGGTCGCAAGCTGGGGACGTATCTGCGCAAGCGTCAGCGGATGCAGCGCGAGGCGGCGAGGCGGGATGTGTTCGAGCGGTACATCGGCGAAGTGGCGAAAGCGATCCATTCCATCAATGGCACCGACCCCCGGAAGTTGTATGAGGCGTTGTTGGCTGAGGCGCAGAAGCGCACGGCGGTGGCGGATTTGGAACTGGACGAGGAAGGCAAGGCCGTGCAGCGGGACGAGACGGAAAACTTCAAGGATGACGACGGGGTGGTGATGGTGCAGAGCCGGGCGGCGCATCTGGCGGATGAGGAAGAGGGGGCGGAAACAGTCGCGGCGACGACCAAGCCGCATCCGATCCGCACCCAGGAAGAGGACGACAACGACGACGAACGCGGACTGTTCGGGAACTAAAAGAACTCACCACGGAGGACACGGAGTTCACCGAGCAGAAAATTCAGAACAAATCCTTCTCCGTGATCTCCGTGGTGAAAAAAAAATGGATTCAGCATGATGGCTAAGAATACGACACGAGCGGAGATCGCCAAACAGGCCCGGCAGCGCGACAAGAAGACGATGACCAGCATCGTCAACCTGGCGAACGACGTGAGCAAGGCGGCGTTCAGGGGCGGCGACATCTCGCTGGAGATTCCGACACGCACGCGCTCCAACACGCTGTGGAATAAAAAACGCGGCATCCTGGAAATGGGCGACGCGAAGAGCGAGCGGCAACTGTTCAATTTGAACCAGGCCAAGCAGTTCATGCAGACCATGCTGCACTCCGGATCGATCAAGGAACTGATCGAAGCGGAAAAAACGCTCAGTTTGCGCGGCATGTTTTACAAGGGCCTGCATACGATTCAAGGAACCCGCGGCGAAAAGACGTTCGCGGCGCAGGACGAATCGGACGCTGTGCTGGAGGATTTGGAAGTCGCGCTGGCGGCGTTGCGCGAGGAACTGCACATCTACGCCAAGAAACGCGGCACGATGGTCGGCAACATCACCATCATCGACAGCGGCGATGAGATCGACTGCCGGCGGATGGGATCGGGCGGATACGCGATTCCGTCGATCACCGAACCGGATGTGATTCAGTTCAAAAAGTGCGAAGCGAAATTCGTGCTGCACGTCGAAAAGGACACCGTGTGGGGGCGGTTCAACGAGGATCGGTTCTGGGAAAAGCATAACTGCATACTGACCGAAGGCAGCGGCCAGCCCCCGCGCGGCGTGCGGCGATTGCTGCGACGATTGCACGAGGAACTCGGCCTGCCGATCTATTGTTTGCTCGATTGCGATCCGTGGGGACATTACATCTACTCGGTCATCAAACAGGGTTCGATCTCGCTGGCGTTTGAGAGCGAACGCCTGGCGATTCCGGGGGCGAAGTTCATCGGTGTGCGGGCGAAGGATTACAAGGAGTGCCAGTTGTCCGACGACGTGCAGATCGAACTGAACAAGAACGACATCAAACGCGCCAACGAGATCGCCGCGTACCCGTGGTTCAAGGATCACAAACCCTGGCAGAGGGAAATCGCGGCGATGCTGAAAAACGGCTTCAAGATGGAAGTCGAATCGCTCATCACCAAGAACATCAGCTACGTCACGGAAGAATACGTCCCGATGCGCCTGAAAGCGAAGGACTGGCTGGAGTAGGAAAGTGGGAAGTGGGAAGTGGGAAGTGGCAGGCCCCTACTTCCGCCTTCCGCCCCTACTTTCGATTTCCGACTTCCGACTTTTTCGGCCCCCGGAAGTGCCACTGGCGAAATCTGTGTAAAATAAGATGAGCCGTCCGGGTTGTTTTGAAACTGGAGCAATGACATGACACAGACATTCCAGTTTCAACGGCATCTTTTCGCGGATGACGCATTGCCCCGCACGGTTCGCAAGGAAGCAACCTCGACTTTCATTGACAACATGAGGTTGCCGGTGCATCGGTGGTTCCGATTCAGCGCGGGTTTCTCGGCGGAATGGGTTGAATCGGTGATCCGCGACAGCGGGTTGTCGCAGCCCCACGTGCTTGATCCATTCGCCGGTTCCGCCACAACGCTTCTGGCGGCGGAAAGCGCGGGCGTGCCCTGCCTCGGCGTGGAGGCCCAGCCGTTCATCGCCAAGATCGCCGAGGCGAAACTGGCTTGGCGATCCGATCCCGAAGCGTATCTGGCGTTGGCGCGGGACGTGCGAGAAAAATCACTGGGTATTGCGACCGAGCTGGATTCTTATCCGCCGCTCATTCGCAAATGTTTCACGGATGATGCACTTGGCAAGCTGGACGCCCTGCGACAATCACTTGAAAAAACGAAAGATCACGGGGACGAATACAAGTTGGTGTGGCTGACGCTTGTTTCGATTCTGAGGCGGGTTTCGCCGGCGGGGACCGCGCAGTGGCAATACATTTTGCCCAACAAACAAAAATCCCAGGTCGCCGAGGTTTATGAGGCGTTTGATCGCTGCTGCGAGACGTTTTTCCACGACATGCTTTCGGGACAACGCCTGACCGGGCCTCGATCCCAACTGATCGCAGGCGACGCGCGCCAGTGCCGGGGCGTGCCGGACCATTGGGCGGACCTGGTGATTACTTCGCCTCCCTATCCCAACAACTATGACTATGCGGACGCCACCCGTCTGGAGATGTCGTTCATGAAGGAGATCAACGGTTGGGGCGATCTTCAGCAGAAGATTCGCACACATCTGGTGCGGTCCTGTTCGCAGCATGTGCCCGAATGCGCGGTTGATCTGAATGAGACATTGGATTGCGAGGAATTGCGACCCATTCGGGAGGACATTTCGCGGGTGTGCCGGGAACTTGCGGAGATTCGCCATTCAAAGGGCGGCAAAAAAACTTATCACCTGATGGTGGCCTGTTATTTCCGTGATCTTGCGTTGGTGTGGCGGGCGCTGCGGCGATGCTGCAAGTCACCCTCGCGTGTCTGTTTTGTCGTGGGCGATTCAGCGCCTTACGGGGTTTATGTCCCGGTGATTCCGTGGCTGGGGGAACTGGCCATGGCGGCGGGGTTCAAGTCGTATCGTTTTGAAAAAACGCGGGACAGAAACATCAAGTGGAAAAACCGCAAGCACCGGGTTCCGCTTCAGGAAGGCCGGCTCTGGCTGGAAGGATAATCATGGCCGTTTCACCAGCACATCGGTGGGGACAGATCATCGGCGAAGTCATGGAAAGCGCGGTCGTTCCATTGCTGGAACAATTCGCGGGAACGCACCATCTCTATCTGGACAAACAGGGAAACCGCCCATGCAGAACCGGACAAAAATGCACCTGGGTGGATGCCTACGGCAATGCTCATGATCTGGATTTCGTGCTTGAACGGAACGGCACACCGGAGAAAATCGGCTCCCCCGTCGCATTCATCGAAACCGCGTGGCGACGATACACCAAGCATTCGCGCAACAAGGCGCAGGAGATACAGGGAGCCATCCTGCCGCTGGCGGACACTTATCGTTATGCAGCGCCGTTCAAAGGCGCGATTCTCGCCGGTGAATTCACCGACGGAGCATTGACACAAATGCGCTCGCTCGGCTTCACCATCCTGTATTTTCCTTACGAATTGATCGTCGATGTTTTCGGACAATTCAGGATCGACGCATCGTCCACCGAAGACACTCCCGACAAGGCGTTCAAAACGAAGGTAACGCAATATGAGCAGCTCTCAAAACGGCAAAAGCTGCAACTCCCCGCGGCATTGATTCACGCCAATGACTCACAAGTCAAACAATTCCTTGGCATGTTAACGATTTCGATCTCACGCAGAATACAAAGTATCGTCGTGCTTCCGTTGCACGGACACAGTGAGGAATTGGCCACCCTCGATCAGGCCGTCGCTTTTCTGACCGGCTATGACGATCACGACGGACGAAAACCCATTCAGCGGTACGAAATCCAAATCCGATACTCCAACGGCGATTCCATCGAAGGAAAGTTTGCCGACAAACAAGAGGCGATCAAGTTCCTGAAAAGCTACAACGCCGGTTAAGTATGAAGACAAGGGACTGGCTGGAGTAAGAAAGTGGGAAGTGGGAGAAGTGGGAAGTGGCAGGCCCCTACTTCCGCCTTCCGCCTTCCCACTTCCGACTTTCCGCCCCCCCCCCCCCCCCCCCCCCCCCCCCCCCCCCCCCCCCCCCCCCCTACCCACCCACACTGCAAAAGATAACTTTATTCCCACTCGTCCCAGGGGAAGCTGGCA
>JBAYVY010000114.1:0-9860 GCA_041674345.1 Phycisphaeraceae bacterium
CTTGCGACAAACGAACCACATATTTCTTACGCATCGGTGCCTCCCTGCTGATTCCCCGGCGACCCTCGCCGGACAGCAGGTTCATCGGCAATCCTAAACATTAGACATGACAAAACACTAGCCCCTACCCCTCCCAGCCCCTAACTCCCGACCGCGATGTCACCGATCAGCCGCGGCGCGTGCTTTTCCAGCATATCCGCTGCGCGAACACGCCGCCCATGTCGATGTCCGCCGCGATGTAAACTTTCGCCCCCAGCAGGTGGGCCGCGCCCATGTTGGCGATGTCCGGCTGCCTCAGGTTCGGCTCGGCGCAACTGCCCGCCCCCTCCGCGATAATCAAATCAAAGTTTGCTCGCAGATATTCGACCGACTCCCGCACCGCATCGGTGCGCTGTTGCTGCAATTTCCGGGCGACGAAGTAATCCTTCGCCGTGACATCCGCCACGGCCCGTCCGTGCAGGATCAGTTGCGATGTCGTGTCGGAAGTCGGCTTGAGCAGCACCGGGTTCATCTGCACGATCGGTTTCTGATTCGCCGCGAACGCCTGCACCGCCGTGGCGCGGCCGATCTCTTCGCCGTTCCGCGTGACAAACGAATTGAGCGCCATGTTCTGCGCCTTGAACGGCGTGACCCGCACGCCCCGCCGCGCGAACACACGGCACAACCCGGCGACAAGAATCGTCTTGCCCACATGCGACCCGGTCCCCTGAATCATCACCGGCTGAAACATCGCGGAAGTGTAACGACAACCCCAACGCGCCGAAACCCCCTATCGTTTAGCGGGTGACGCGCAGCGTCCCTCGCCGTTTAGCGGCGGCCATTCGGCAGTCACATTTCTACGCTCAAACAAAATGGAATCGCTCTTCTTTGTATCTTCGCGCCTCCGCGCCCTTTGTGATAAGTATTGAAACAGTCTGTTAGCCCGAACCCCGACCCCCAGTCCCCAACCCCCCGCCCCCATTTCCTCCTCAACCCTTCCCTCCGCCTTGCGATATCATCCGGTCATGCGTGTGCTGATCGCCTGTGACAAGTTCAAAGGATCGCTCACCGCCATACGCGCCGCCGAGGCGATGGCCGCGGGTGTGCGACGCGCGATGCGCGATGCACGGGTCGATCCGTGCCCCATCGCCGACGGCGGCGAAGGAACCGTGCAAGCAATGGCCGCCTCCGCCCCCGGAAGTATGCTTCACACCACGCGCGTCACCGGCCCGCTGGGCGAACCGGTCGATGCGACATGGGCGACGCTGGCGGACAACACCGCCGTCGTTGAAATGGCGTCCGCCGCCGGGCTGGCGTTGGTGCCGAGCGAACAACGTGACCCGACACGCTCCACGACATTCGGCGTGGGCCAGATCATCGCCGCCGCGCTCGATCAGGGTTGTCGTCACATCATCCTCGGCATCGGCGGCTCGGCGACGACCGATGCCGGCATCGGTTGCGCCCAAGCCCTGGGTGTCCGATTCGACACCCAACCGGCTTGCCTCCATGCCTTCCTCACCGGCGGCGACATGCGACGCATCACGCACATCGACCTGTCGCGGCGTGACCCGCGCCTCGCCGAAACACGCATCGAAGTCGCCTGCGACGTGACCGCTCCCCTGTTCGGCCCCGACGGCGCGGCCTGCATGTACGCCCCGCAAAAAGGCGCGACCCCCGAACAAGTGCGACAACTGGACGAGGGATTGCGCCATGTCGCCGATTTGATGCGTTCGCCGGACGACGGGGCGGCACGCCCCGGCTCGCTCCCCGTCCCCGCCCCCGGAAGCGGAGCGGCCGGCGGGTTGGGCTTCGGTTTGACCGTCTTTTGCGGCGCAACACTGCGTCGCGGCATCGACATCGTGCTGGATGCGGTTCACTTCGATGACCGTCTCGCACAAGCCGATCTGGTGCTGACCGGCGAAGGCCGGCTCGACGGCCAATCGTTGCAAGGCAAAGCCGCGATCGGCGTCGCCGAACGCGCCGCGAAACTGCACAAACCCGTCATCGCCCTGGTCGGCTCGCTGGGCGAACACGCCGATCGCTGCAAACAACACGGCATCACCGAATACCACGCCATCGTCAGCGGCGACGTGACACTCGAACAAGCGATGCGAAACGCCGGGCCGCTGTTGACGGAATTGACGTATCAAGTGTTCAGCGGAGTCCCGCACCCATGAAGCATCAACGCTACAACATCGACAAGTATCTGCAACAGTACCCCGGTCTTGCGAAATGGGTGCAAACTTGCGCGGCGTGCGGTGCGCGTGGGTATCGTCCCGATCTGCCGGAGAACATCTATCCGCATCCCAATGTAGGTGCGCAGCACTTGCGACGCATGTTCGAGCCGTTGGAACTCGATGATCGCGGCCTTTGCGAACAGTGCCGCGTTCACTTGAAAGATCAAACATCCCCAACCGCCAAAAACCCATTCGAGTCGTAACGCCCAACTTATGAACTCACGCCGCTTTCGTGATGGCTTGTGATTCGTATTCGGGGAACATGATGATGGCGGGATGGATGCCGAACGCGGCGGCGAGTTGCTCGGCGCGTTTCTTGCCGATTTCCACCCGTCCGTTTTCCAACATGCTGATGTTGCCGGCGGCGATGCCCGACCGGCGGGCCAGTTCCACCTGCGTCCAGCCCTTCAGTTCGCGCAACATATGAATCACCTCGCCGGTGGACAAGCAGGCATGAGCCGTCGCCGCGACGAATTGTTTTGAAGTTTTATTGCTCATGGTGCGGCTCCTAGTATTTGTGCGGCGTGATTTCCAGAACGTAAATCGTCACGGTATTTCGTTCCACTTCGTAAATCACCCGATACTGCAAACTTAATCTCGACGAACGCTGGCCGGTGCGTATGCCTTTCAATTTCTCATCATGGAAACCGGGAAACTCCTTCAATTTCTCCGGCCCATGCTGATAAACGATATTCTTCCAAAGCTCGTATTTCTTGACAACACTCTCCGGAAATTTTTCGCACGCCTTACGGATGCTATTGTGTTCCCTGATGATCCACATTATTAAATACAATAAGTTCTCGTAATTGATAAGTCAATGCGAATACGAAAAAACCGTATCGCCTCGCGGACGCCCCCGGAAATGCGGCGGGTATGCGATTGCGGTGATGGCCTTTGTCAGCCGCGGCTTTCCGGGGGGCGAGCCGCGGTTTGGATGCGTTACGCGGGGGAACCCGGGACGACACCCCCGGCCCCGGAAGTGGACGTTGGAGTGTCGCTTTGGGCGGGTTTCGACATGCCTGCTGAAGCGGGCACGCCGGTGGGGGCGGGGGCGGTTCCGGGGGTGGGGACAGTTCCGGTGGCGGCGAGGGCTTTGCGGACTTCTTCGAGCATTTGTTCGACTTTGAAGGGTTTGAACAACACGGCTTGCAAGCCCGCTTGCGAGGCGCGGACGATGCAGTGGTTGGGGTCGTAGCCGAAGCCGGTCATGAGGATCACGGGGACGGTCGCATCGCGGCGACGTGCGGCGGCGAAGATTTCGTAGCCGTTGCGGTGCGGCATCTTGATGTCGGTGATAATCAGGTCCAGCGAACGCTGGTCGATGATCGTCGAGGCCTCGGCCCCGTCCTGCGCGACATGCACGGTCGCGCCGAGTTTGCAAAGCACTTCGTTGATCGTTTCACGGATGTTGGGCTGATCGTCGGCGACCAGCACGTGCTTGCCGGCGATGATGGGGTCGATCTCCGCCTTGACCTGTTTGCTGCCGATGACGGTGCGGGGCGCTTCGCCGGCGTGGCGCACGGCGTCGCGGATTTCCTCGACGTGACCCAGCACGTGTTTGAGCCGGTTGCGGATTTCATCGTGGCCGATGTATTCATCCATCAGCCCCTGGACTTCGGTGGAGATGTCATTGAGGGGCGCGGCGATTTCCTTGCCGACGTTTTCCGCCATGCGTCCGGTCGTCGTGTATCGTTCGACGATGAGCAGGTCCAGCGTGTTGAGCGCGATGGCGATGTACCGTCCGAAGATTTCAGCGAACTGGCGGTCATCTTCATTGAACGTGCCGGCGGTCTGCGATTCGATGTTGAAGATGCCGATGACTTTGTCGTGCAGTCGAAGGGGCACGGTGAGGGAGCTTTTGGCGTGGGTGAGGCCCAGCACGTAGCGGGGGTCTTTTTCGACATCGTGACAGATGTAGGATCGTCCGGTCGCGGCGACATAGCCGCTGATGCCGTTGCCTTCGGGCTGGGCGTAGAGATCGACTTCCATCGCTTCGGGGGGCAGGCCGACGGCGATGACCAGTTCGAGTTTGTTGGTGCGTTTATTGATCAGGCGGATGCAGAAATGATCGAAGTGCATCAGTTCGGTGGCGAAGCCGATGATTTTGTCTTCGAGGACTTTGAGGCGGTCGGTGACGGACATTTTGCTGATGGCGTCGGATTCGAGGCGCACCAGTTCGCGTCCGGCGGCGTCGATGGCGTCGATTTTTTGCTGGAGCCGGCGGCCGGAGGAGGCGTCCCACACGACGGCGACGACCTGATGAATCGCGCCGGCGTCATCGACGACGGGGGAGACGATGGCTTCGTAGTAGCGATCGGAGGTGACCTGGAAGCCGAACTTTTTGGAACGGAGCCGGCGGCTTTCGCCGTCGGCGACGGGGCTGACCTGATGGGCGAACAACGTCGCGGCGGAGAGGCAGGTTTGCTTGACGCGGTCGTAAACTTCCGGCGGGAAGGACCGCATTTTGTTGTTGGCCCAGACGCAGACGCCGGTGTCATCGACGATGCAGACGCCTTCGCCGATGGTGTTCAGCACGAGCGACGCCTGTCGGTCGAACAGGGCGCGTTCGAGGGGGAGGAAGTCGCCGACATCGGCGAAGATGGCGGCATACATTTCGCGGCGAAGCGCGGCGATGGCGGGATCGGCTTCGGTGAAAACATCGACATCGAAATGGTCGCCGAGGGTGGCGGTCACCAGGCGTTGGTCGATCTGCTTGCCTGCCAGGAACAGAATGCGCGGACGTTGGGAACTCATGCGTCGTCTCGATCCTTGGGCGGTTGAAGCCCCGTATTATATTGTTTTGGTTAACGAACGGTCAATGGAAATCCGCGGGAGTCCGCGGGAGGCAAAAGAGCCGGCGCGATGTCTGACGCGAAATGTGAGCGATCCGGGGGGAACGGGCCGATAATATGTGGGAACCGGACGCGGCGGTTCGGTTGAAACGGATGTTGGGTGTGACGATGCGATTGGACGAATTGACAGCGGGTTTGGGGGTTCGGCTTCCGCCTGGAGCCGGGGACGTGGTGATCCGCGATGTGACGGACGACAGTCGCAGGGTCACGCCGGGAAGTTTATTCATTGCGCGACCTGGCGCGGGAACGAGCGGCGACGGCGCGCGGTTCGCCGGCGATGCGGTGTCGCGCGGCGCGGCGGCGGTGGTCAGCGGTTCGCCGCTTGATCCGCCGATGCCGCCGCACATCGCCTCGCTCATCGCCGATGACATCACCCGACTTGCGGGGGCGCTGGCCGAGCGATTTTTCGGCCGGCCCGCTCAGCATCTGCGACTGATCGCCATCACCGGCACCAAGGGCAAAACCACCACCGCGTACATGATCCGCCACCTGCTGAACACCAGCGGAAGCAAGTGCGGTCTGATCGGCACCGTTGAAATCGACGACGGTCGATCCCCCCGCCCCGCCACGCTCACCACGCCCGGCGCGATCGAACTCACACGCATCCTGGCCGACATGGTCTCCCACGGCTGCGATTGCTGCGTCATGGAATGTTCCAGTCACGCCCTGCATCAAAAGCGCGTCGCGCATCTGCCTTTCCAAATCGGCGTCTTCACCAATCTCACCGGCGATCACCTGGATTACCACAAAACCATGGCCGATTACGCCGACGCCAAAGCCATCCTTTTTGAACAGTTCGATGACCTGCGTCTGGCGGTGGTCAACGTCTGCGATGCCGCCGCGTCGCAGATGACCCGGCACACGCGCGCCCGCATCGTCGGCTATGGTGTCTGTGAATCGCCCGACCCCGCCACGGAATACACCGCGCAAATCACCCGCACCGACGCGCGCGGCTGCGATCTGCTGGTCCGCACGCCCGACGATGCGCAAGCCGTCCGTCTGCCCGCCGTCGGCAAACATAATGTGTTGAACCTGCTCGCCGCGATCGCCGCCGTGGAAGGCGCCGGACGATCCCTGCGTGATCTGCTGCCCGCCATCGCCGCGATGCCGCCCGTGCCCGGCCGGCTTGAACCCGTCCACCTGCCCGGTATCGACATGCCCTTCACGGTTCTCGTCGATTACGCCCACACGGACGATTCGCTTCGCAACGTGCTGCTCGCCATGCGCCCCTTCACCGCCGAAGGGGGCAAGCTGCGCGTGATGTTCGGTTGCGGCGGCGACCGGGATCGTTCCAAACGACCGCGCATGGCGCTGGTCGCTTGTGAACTGGCCGACGACATCGTCATCACCAGCGACAACCCCCGGAAGGAACCCCCGGAAGTCATTATCAACGAAATTCTCACGGGCGTGCCGGATCACGATCAATCCCGCGTGCAGGTGATCCCCGACCGTCGAGCCGCCATCGAAAAAATCCTCGCCGACGCCCGGCCCGGCGACGTCATCCTCCTGGCCGGAAAAGGCCACGAAGATTACCAGATCATCGGCGACACCAAACACCCCTTCGATGATCGACTCGAGGCCCAAGCCGTCCTTGGCCGATTGTTCCATAAGCAATGAATTTTCACCACGGAGTTCACGGAGAACACGGAGACGGAAATGAAAACAAATTGTCCAATTCTATTTTCTTCTCCGTGAACTCCGTGATCTCCGTGGTGAATTCCCGGTTTTCGCAACGCTTCCAAACAGGTAATTTATGACATTCTGGTCTTTCGACAATCTTCGCCAAATCACCGCCGGTCGCTGGCTGGTTCGCCCCACCGATACGAATGCTGATGCTGCTTTTACTTCCGGGGGCGGGGGCGGGGGGGTCGGCATCGACAGCCGCGCCGTCTGTCGCGGCCAAATCTTCATCGCGCTGCGCGGCGAACGCTTCGACGCCCACGACTATCTCCCGCAGGTCGCCGACGCCGGGGCCGCCCTGCTCATCGTTGACCGCGAATCGCCCGTCGCCGCCGTGCGAGACCGCAACGTGCCCGTCCTCCTGGTCGCCCATACACTCGAAGCCCTCACCCGACTGGCCGCCGCGTATCGCCGCTCCCTCACCACGCACGTCATCGCCATCACCGGCTCGGTCGGCAAAACCACCACCAAGCAACTCCTGCACGCGATCCTGTCCCCCCACTTCCGCGGCAGCGCCAGCCCCAAAAGCTACAACAACCACATCGGCGTGCCGCTGACCCTGCTCAACGTCCATCCCGCCGACCGTTACGTCATCGTCGAAGTCGGCTCCAACGCGCCGGGCGAAATCGCTTCCCTGGCCAAAATCATCGAACCCGATGTCGCCATCATCACCGCCGTCGGCATGGCGCACGTCGAAAAACTGGGCGGACTGCCGGGCGTCGCCGCCGAAAAATCCGCACTCCTCCGATACCTTCGCCCCAACGGTCTGGCCATCGTCAACGGCGACGCCCCCATTCTCGCCGAGTTCCTCAAACCCGTTCCGTCCGTCATCCGCTTCGGTCGTGAAAACGATTGCGATCTGCGACTCACCGATTGCCGCGCCCTCGGTCGGTGCCTCCGGTTCACCATCAACAACCGCGCATCATTCGAGATGGGGTTGCTCGGCGAACACAATGCCATCAACGCCCTGGCCGCCATCGCCGCCGCGCGCCATCTCCATCTCAACGATCCGCAGATCGCCGACGCCCTCGCCAAGGTCCAGCCCCCGCCCATGCGACTGAACATCCGCGATCTGGGCTCCTCCATCACGCTCATCAACGACGCCTACAACGCCAATCCCGAATCCATGAAAGCCGCCCTCGCCGTACTCGCATCCCATCAGCCCGACGCCCCCCGCGCCCGTCGCGTCGCCGTACTCGGCGACATGGGTGAACTCGGCGAGCAATCCCCCTCCCTCCATCGACAACTCGGCCGGCAACTGGCCGAATCGCCCATCGACTTCGCCATCCTCATCGGTCCCAACATGCTCTACGCCGCCGAAACCCTCACCAAATCCTGGCCCCCCGCGCGCGTCCACGTCATCGCAAGCTGGACCGATCAAACCCCCGATCAGGTCGCCGCCCTTCTCCAGCCCGACGACCTGGTGTTGTTGAAAGCCAGCCGCTACATGGGCCTCGAACGCATCGTCCCCGCGATTGAACAGCGATACGAAAAAGGCGACAAAAGCCACGAAACCGGCGTGCGATCCGAATAATCCCCCCCGCTTCATCTCGCCACCCCGCGCAGAACTTGCGTGGTTCACGGCTGGCCGTAGTCGATTTCAACAATGTCCAGCAGCACACCCCGCCACTCCGGGCAAATGCCGATTCGCAAAACATCGCCCTGAAATTCCCATTCCAGCGGCGTTCGCGTTCCGTCTTTCAGCATCGACACCGAGCGCGGCGTTCGGCTGTTGTTCACAACGACTTCCGCCTCATCCCACGCCAGTGTCAGATGCGCATACCACACAGCCCCCCGAATCGTCACCGGCGCGTTGCACTGTGCGGGCCAGGGGCCGGGCGAGACATCCGCCGCCAGCGTGTGGCACAAGTGTTGCCGCCACTTCGCCACATCCGCCAATCGCCTGTAAGCGACGGCGGGCAGTCTGCCCTGCGAATCAGGTCCGACGTTCACCAGAAAGTTTCCGCCCCATGCCCGCGTCTTGGCCCACTCGCCGAGCATCCATCCGGTGGGCCGGTACGTTTCGTGGTTGAGGTATCCCCAAGCCCCGTCATTCCAGATGTGACAGTATTCCCACCAACCCGTCGGCCGCTGTTTGGGGAATCCGCATTCGTAAGTCTGAAAATCGCCGTAGCCCAATCCGCGTTCGTTGAAAACAATGCCCGGCTGAAGCCGTCGCAATTCCTCCAGCGTCACCGCCTGTTGCGAAGAGCCGTCAAACCAGAGCAGATCGATCTTCCCGTACCGCGTCAACAGCTCTTCGAGGTGGCCTTTGACGTGCGCGTTCCATCGGGCTTCAAACGCCGGGTCGGGGGCCGACACCTTCGCCAGGTCGATCGGCTCGTGATCCACGCCGACCGCCTGTTCGGTGCCGGAACCGTCGATGAACTTTCCGTAACTCATGTGGTCCCGCGCCAGCCGCCAGTCCGGGGGTGAATAGTAGAATCCGATTTTGATGCCGTGCCTGCGACAGGCGTCCACATAATCGCGCACAAAATCCCTGCCCGGCAGATGGGTCTGCACACCGAAGTCGCTTTTGTCGCTGGGCCAGAGCGTGTATCCGTCATGATGCTTGGTGGTCAGCACGGCATAGTCGAAACCCGCCGCCTTCGCCGCGGCCAGCCATTCGTCGGGGTGCCACTGTTGGGGATTGAAATGCGCGGCCTGTTTCCAGTATTCATTGGGCGTGAACGATTGCTGGATGGAAACCAAACCCCATTTCTCTCCGCGCACGCGCCGGTCCCCCGTCGGCAGTCGCATCATCGACCACGACAAATCTCCCGTGCCGTTGACGCTGGAGATGCCCCAGTGGACAAACAATCCCAGCGACCCGGCAAACCATCGCGCATCGGGATGATCGGTGCGACGAAAATCGCCCGCCTTCGCGGTCGTCGGATTGCCGATGATCGCGTGTTGGGCGGAAACCAGTTCGTTGCCGGGTGATTGCGGGAACTTTTGGGATGCACTCATGTCAAGTCCGGTTCATTACCTGCGATGGCTTTTCGCCGACACCAGTTGCCGGGTCGCGTTGCGGTACACTTCGCTCTGCGCCTCCGGGTACATCCGCAGCAATTGTCCAAACGTCACCGCCGCCTGTTGCCACTGGCCGGCC
>JBAYVY010000115.1:0-9834 GCA_041674345.1 Phycisphaeraceae bacterium
CATCGAAGTGTTCGATCACGATTTCCCGACGGCGGCCGGCGGCGTGGTCTTCCCGCACGGCATCTATGATGTGGGGCGCAACTGCGCCCACATCAACCTGGGGACCAGCCACGAGACCAGCCGGTTCGCCTGCGACAGCATCGAGCGGTGGTGGCGACGACAGGGACAAGCGCGGTATCCGCAGGCGACGAAGCTGTTGCTGTTGTGCGATGGCGGGGGCAGCAACAGCGCCCGCCGATATGTGTTCAAAGAAGAACTGCAAAAGTTGGCGGATCGGCTGGGGCTGGAAATTCGAGTGGCCCACTACCCGCCGTATTGCTCGAAGTACAACCCGATCGAACACCGACTGTTCCCGCATGTGACGCGGGCCTGCCAAGGGGTGGTGTTCGACACGGTGCAGACCGTCCGGCGGCTGATGGAGAAGACCCGGACCCGCACCGGGCTGGGAGTGACGGTGGACATCATGGACAAGGTGTACGAGACCGGCCGCAAGTGCGTCAAGGACTTCAAGCAGACAATGAGGATCGTCTTCGACGACTTGCTGCCCCAATGGAACTACCGGGCCGTTCCTGTGCTGCGGACAAGGTGGCTGAAGAACTTTTCGCAGACAACGGCATCGCAGTAAGGCACCGCCATCGTCAGAAAACCGATGTCCTTCAAGTCGTTTCTGTGGACCGGTCGGTCTGCCTGCTTGTCCTTATCGAGGCCAAGGGTGACAAACACGTCGATGGTGGGAAGCCCTTATTGCGATTCGCGCCCGACCAAGAGTTGGCGCAGGACCGGCTCGATGGCGTCGGCGATTCGTGCGAAGCCCAGGTCATTGGGATGCGTGCCGTCCACGGTGGCATCGCGATCATCGCCGAGCAGGTGATCCCCCGTGAGAGTATGAAGAAGATGAAGGTTGGCCGGTGGATCGCCATGCAGCCGTTGTTGGGCGACATGCCAGCAGGCGTTACGCGATGCGCGGGACGTTTTCTGGTTCTGCGCCAAATGCTGGTTTTGGTAAACGATATTTTCGACGAAAAGGATCGGCGTGGAGGGATGAGCCGAAAGAAGCGTGCGGATGAGGTATTCCAAACGTTGGACGTTTATCGCCTGTTGGATGGCCGGATCGATGTTGGGCAGACAGTCGATGACAAACACCGCCGGGTCTAGTTCCGCCAACAGATCGGCCACTTCCTGTTCGGCGCGGGCGGAGCCGGAAAAGCCGAGGTTGATGATGTCGCGGTTAAGCCGGCGTCCGAGCATCGCCGGGTAAGCCATGCCCGGACGGGAGGCGCATCCGCCCTGAACGATCGACGAGCCGTAGATGCAGACGGGTTTGTCCAGGCGCGTCGGCGCAGGCATGATCTTCGCTTCCGGGGGCAAGCCGATTTCGACTTTGTGTACGCCGTTGTAGAGCGGAAAGTAAAGTTGGTACTGGCGGAGTTGAGGCGTAAGCGTCGTGATGAGCGAACACTGTGAAACGGGAAACCGCGGTTGCCGTCCCACCCCCAGCCATCGCCACCGTTGCTGTTCATCCAGAACGTAAAGATCAACGCCGCTGCATCCTGTCGCGGGCATATGGTCCATGGCCAGACTCTCAAAACGCAACGTCCAGCGAGCATTGATTTGCTCGGCATCGGTCAGAAAGCGAACGGACAGACCCGTCGAATGGCGACACAGATCCCACACGGCGGCGGGCACTTTGCCTTCCGCCCGTGCCGGCAGACGATCCAACGGGTGTTGGGTATCCGTCCAACCAAGTCCTTCGATGTGCAATGCCGTCACGTCGTACCAGGCCACTCCGTCGGTGACCTGTGGAGCGAGCATATGGCTGTCATATCGTGTGATGTCTGACATGGTGGTTTGTATCGGTGGTTGGACTATCGCCGCATGAGTACTTCGCCAGGGTTTTTTCACCGTTACTTTTTCGCATTATCTTCGATGCCCAGGGTAATGCCCAGAAGCACCAGTTGTGTTTCCGCGAGATTGCCCACCACGTCAATCGACGCCATCGGTTTTTGCGGATGGGGATTGTCCCACGGCATCATATAGATCCCGATCGGGGCATACTTCTCATTGCGCCCGCTCCAGGCGACTTGAGCGCCGGCAATGGCCCGAGGATTCCACCAGTCGCTGATCTCCCGGCCCTGACGCACGGGGATTTCGACCCGCGTACCATCGGCATAGACGATCTGGTAACGTGCCACCAGCGTCATATCCTTGGGGCTGGCCCAGCAACCGGTGTGCAAGAACCACAGGCGATCTGCCCTGGCCCCACCGACCGAAATGCCGCGGGCCTCGGCTGGGGCGGCGGGGTCGTGCGGCCCGCCGCGCAGCGTAATCACCGACTTGCCGGAGTTGGCCTTGGCATCAATCAGGCGGAAGGGTACGCCGTTGAATTTCGTTTCGGTGGGGAAGGCCTGGGTCGGCACCGCCATGCCGCCCGCCATTCCGGTGTGGTTGATCAGGAAGTAACGCATGTCATTGTCGCCCTGATCCGTCCAACCTCCGACGCCGTCGCCGGCCTTGTCGTCAACAAAGCCGCGGTTCGCATGCGCCGCCAGATTGAGTTCGGTGAACCGATACTGTTTGCCGGCGACGAAGCGGAAACCGGCCCCCAGGTTGCGGGCCAGACAACTGACGATGCGATTGACCCGCTCGGTTTCGACAGCATGGGCCGCCTCCCAGGCGAGCTGGTCGATCAGTATCACACCCTTGCCCAGCGGCACCGCCACCAGCAGAGCCGGTTCAGTCAATGTCACGGCGGCACCTTCAGACGGTGGGATGATCGCCGGCCCGCCCAGAGACGCGGTGGCCTTCCCGTTGCGCAACCAGGCGAAGTCGGATGTTCCAAGCCCGTTGATCAGATGATGGTCCGACCGGCGCGCGGCACTCATGTCGTCAGCCGCGAGTGGAGCGAAGCCCGGCGTCCACGGCAGCAGAGCGGCTACTCCGGGCAGCGTCTGGGCATTCAGTCCGCGCAACCACAACGTACCACCGGCCTCGACTTCGGCCCGCAGCTTGGCCAAAGTGTTCGCATCCGGGGCAGCGGCGGCATCCAACAGTACCGGGCCTGTTCCGCTCCATCCGTCCGTGGTCCGCACTGCACAATCGGACAAGACAGCGCGGACCCCCTTGGTGACGCCGGGCGCGAGGCGCAGCGCGGGTGCCGGATCGGTCGGCTTGGCCGCCAGGGCGGTCAGCACCGAATTGACCAGAATCTGTCGAGCCGCCGGTTCAATATCGATCCGATCGCACAGCAGGTATTGGCAGACCGTCACCCACCCCTTGCCGTGGCGTATCTCCACCAAGGGGGACCAGTGCATTCCGTAGCGCCCACCGGAGGCCGCGGACGAAGCGGCGGGACCGGCGGACGGACGGATGAGGGTGCGGGTGACCACCAGATGATCCGGCCGCCACCAGCGCAACTGGCCGTCTGACAGTCCGGCCAGGGCGGGCTGCTCAGCATCGTGACGCCAACTCATCGAGGCGGCGTGCTTGGGATCAATTTCCGGCATACCGGGGATGAACGGCTCCAGCGTCTGCTGGTGCAGGATCAGCACCTGTCCGCCGGCTTCGGCGAAGCGGGCGGCGGCGGGCAGATCGGCCTTGGTCATGGCTCCTTCGCCGACGATCAGCAATCGCTTGCCGACCAGGGCGGCATCATCGCAGGCCCCCGGCGTCACTTTCAGCCCCAACGCGGCCAATGCTTTGGCGGTCGGACCCTCGGCGGCATCGACCAGCGCCACCTTCGTCGCGTCGGCGCCCTCCAGCCCGACGCGCGGACAGATCCACAGCGGTTCCTCATGACGGGTGATCTCGACCCGGCCGTTCCAGCGGTCATAGCAAAGACGCACCACCAGGGTGGCGGGAGTGATCGCATCGACGCGCGGCGGATGCAGAGTGACTGCGAATATCTTGTTAGTGCCCGGATCAACCCGGGCGGGGATGTGATCCTCGCTCCACAAGGTCCGTCCGCCGGCCAGGATGCCGACCTGAAGATGCATACTGCTCCAGGAATCCCCGCTGTCATTGGCGACGAAGATGCGCCGCTCGCACGGTTCGCCGCCGAAGGCGTTGGGGTGCAGATCAAGGGGTCGCGCCAACAGCGGTGGAATGATATCCAGCCCCAGTCCGGTCCAGGGATTGACGCAGGCAACACCGGCGGCGCGGTAGCGGTCGGAACTGATTTTGACCATATGCAACCAGGGATTATCCTCTCGCGGCCGCGGCAACAGCGCCCCCCGACCATCCCACCCCTGCCAGCGCCATTTACCGGCGTCAAAGACTTCGTCCCCCATGTACGACGAGTAACTTTCCATGTCGGCATCATTCGGGCAGTAATACTCCCCGATCATCAGCGGGCGATCCCACGTGAAGGCGGCACGCCAGCAGCGGCTGACGCCGTCTTTCTTCAGCCAGTCCAGATCGTTGGGAATGATCCAACTGGCATTGGGATAAATATCGCGCGGCGTGCCGGTGTCCACCGCGTCACCTTCGGGATAGTGGACGCTGATGGCGTCCAGGCGACCCTCCCAGGTGATCTCCGCGTCTCCTTGCAGCAGACGGGTCGGATCGTTGGCGCGCACCGCCTTGCACAGCGCGTCCGCCACGGCCATCCGTTCGGGGGTGACGCTGTTCCACATGATTTCATTGGCCATGCTCCACATCACCACCGAGGGGTGGTTGCGGTAGCGGCGTACCAGCCGCGCCATCGTCTCCTTTGTCGCCGGCAGCCAGATCGCTGCTTGTGCGATCGGCCAACTCTTGTCATCGCCATGATACCAACTCCAGAATTCGGGAATCGTCATCATGCCGACGCGATCGGCCTGTTCAATGACGTACTCGTTGATGAAGTTGAGGTGCAGGCGGATGCAGTTGAAATGAGTGGTTTCAGCTCGCATCTGGCGATAGACCGTCTGACGGTCGGTACCGGGCGCGGTCAGCCAGGAATTGCGCAGCAGCACCTGACGCCGACCGTTGAGCACGAAATCGCGGCCGCGCGCCGTGAATTCCCGGAATCCGAATGACGTGGCCATGCGATCCACTGTCACCGCGCCCTGACGCAACACCGCTTCGGCGGTGTAGAGGATCGGGGTGGTCGGGGTCCACTGGTGCGGGGCGATCCACGCCTTCGACAACACCACACGGCGCGTCTCACCGGCGGCCAGAGTCAGTGCAGGGGCCTCCAGGGCGCAAGCCGGCCGGCCATCGGGGCCTCGCACGTTCACCATCGGGATCAACGTCTGTTTTGCCGCGCCGTCGTTGACCAGGGTCAGTTCAACCTCGATCTGTTTCTTCGCCACCGAAGTACGCACCCACACATCCTCCATGCGCGCTTCGGGAACCAGTTCCAGACGAACACCACCCCAGATGCCGGGCATGACCGCCGGGAGCGGCGCGATGAAGGTCTTGTGGACCGGGTCCCATAGTCCGGCCCGGCCGGTCGCGCCGATGGCCAACTGGTTCGTCCCCGATTTCAGCGCGGCGGTCACATCGTAAGTATTGGGCGCAACGCCGAGGATCGAAGTGCCCACCTCCATGCCATTCACACGCACCGCGCTGCGCCATGCCACGCCGTCGCAATGCAACAGGGCGCGTTGACCCGCGGGCACGCCGCCGGGCAAATCGAAAGTGCGGCGGAACCACGCGGCCTGCTTCTCCGCCTTGATCGGCCCCTTGCCGTCGGCGGCGATCACCTTCTCAGGGGTGGGATGGGTGTAGAGACCCACATCGCCGTCGATCAGATCGCAGTCGCGCGACGGCACCGTCAGCGACTTCCATCCCGCCTCCGGGGCCGGCCAGGGCAGATCAAGCGTCGTACTCACTCCCTCCCATGTCCCCGCCAAGTCCAACATCGCACGCGGCCCATCAATGACCGGAGCGGAATCGGCGCGACAGTCCGCCGCGGACACCAGCAAGACAAAAAACAGCACCATATGCGCAGGAGTAAAATCCGTGAAAAACATACCACTCAATCCTTTCTGTTGCGTAACCCCACCGACTCCGACCCACAGCACGGGAATGACTCAATCGCCCAGCGTGCGGGTCCAGATGCCTCGTGGGACGGCGATGTTGCCGGTGCCGCTGGTGTCCTGCGGTTCGTGGCGTTCGACGTGCGTGTCCAGCAATAGATAGTTCAGCGACAGGCCGTGCATCTGCTGGGTGTAGGTGTTGCTGTCCATCTGCTGCTGGGGCGTGTCGGTTACAGAGCACGATTCGCTTCCTTGGTTGTTGCTAGGCGAGCCGCGTTCAAGAACCCAGAGTGTCTGGCTGGGGGAAGGCACACGGGTGATGTTCAGGCGGAAATTCGTGCCGTCGAGAATCTGGGATGCATAGACGAGGTCGGCGGCACCCATCCTCGAATTCCGGCACAGCGAATACGAACGTTTCCCGGAGCCCCAAGGCGGTAGAGGTTCCAGGTCGCCCGGACAGATCACCGCCTTGATCGACCGGTGAAGAAGTCCTTGTTTTTCCGCATCGGTCAAGGGAACACCCAGATAATCGCTCAGCAGACTATCCCATGAGATGCGGATGCCGGTAGGGGATGACGGTGTGCCTTCACGGTATGTGCCATATGGCAGGATGTTATCGCTGTCCCCCAGATAGACGGTGGTGGCCAGGCCGATCTGTCGCTGATTGGACGCACAACTGATGGCCTTGGCCTCAAGTCGCGCCTTGTTCAACGCCGGCAGCAAAATCGCGATCAACAGCGCGATGATGCTGACCACCACCAAAAGTTCGACAAGCGTGAACCCCCGGTATCCCCGAAGTTCCCGGCGGGGGCAATTAATTGCCCCCGCCGTCATTCGACATTCATTCGTCATTCGTGGATTCGTCATTCGTCATTCCACGCCGGTATGTTTCCGCCGCTTGCGGCTTCGCGCCCCCGGCCCCCGGAAACATACCGCAAGCGGCGGAATTCGGTCAAAACGCCGCGGAACCGTTAAGCGCCGCGGCGTGAGGAGGAGCGATGGAAAATCACGGATGATGCCGCCCCCGGAAGCCGCCCATCATCAATCCGCCCAGCGCCATCAGGCCGAGCGTCGCCGGTTCGGGAACGAGATACGTGGTGGTCAACCCGGACTCGACGCCCTGGAGCGTCGTGGTATCCAGGGCCGTGTCATAGATGTACAGAGCCGCCAGCGATCCATAGAACTGCTGACCGTTGCCGCCGTCAGCCGATCCGATGAGGTTAATACCGGTGAAGGCGGGGAGACTGCCGATGGTTTGCGATTTGACTTGCGTTCCATCCACTCGAAATACGATTTTATCGTTATTATTCACGGTCATGGAGATGACGTGGTAAGACAGGGGGTCCACCACGGAGGCCTGGGTGGTGATATCGGCCTGATTGACCCTGGTTAAAGTCAGGCCTTCGTCAAGATGCCCATCGGAGTTGTTGGCCAAGCCGTTGATACGCAAGGCGACACCCCCGGGAACGTCGGACTTGCCGGTTACGGCTTTATTCGTGCCGTGGCTCGGATCCGACTTGACGACCATGACGATGGTCAACGTCGGCGAAGTGGTGAACGCGGCACTGTTCAGGATGGTCTGCAATCGCAATGACGACGTGCCGGATGTGGGATTGAACGTCAGGGCGGCGGCACCCGACGGCGTAGCACCGGCTTGGATCGCGGGAACCACGACCGGGGGATTCACGACATTCGCCGGTGTCTTGGCGTGATTGTTGTTGCCGGAAGTGTCCGTCCAGGTGCCCACGCCGGCGGTGATGCTGTAGTTCGCTGCGTCCAGTTTCAAGACCAGCGCGGCATCGGCCCGCATACCGGACACCGTCGTCACGGTTCCCAACGCCAACGCGGCGATCATCAAACACTTCATACTCTTCATCATGGCAATTCTCCTGTTAAAAAAGGGGGATCGGACAGGGTTGTTCGCAAATGTTGTTCGCGGTCGGTTCATGGTTCTTCTTTCTTCCTCTATCGAGGAGCGTTTGAATGTCAACCCGGCGGGAGTTCCGCCAGGGGACGCAGGGAGGCGCCCTCGTTCCAGGTGGGGGCGATTTTGATGGAGTCAATGCAAAGTCCGGGGTTGTGCAGGAGCTGGAGCATCATTTCGGCGACCTGCCCGCCCAATTGGTAGCGGTCGTAAACGGCACCGGCGATGTCGGGCCACATCTCGCGCAAGTCATATGTGAAATCGCAACAGGCCAGGCCGTAGTGTCGCGGAGGCGCGAACCCCATTTCATAGGCCAGCGCGGCAAACCGACCGGCCTCATATTTGGAAGTGGCGACGATGCCCGTTTCGCATGCGCACGCGGCTCTGATTTGTTCCCGTGCCGGGGCGTGGGTTTCCGGAGTTTTGCGTTTATGGACCGTGATATATTCCAGGGGGATTCCCATTTTGTCCGCAACCGATTTAACCCCCTCCAATCGCGCACTTTCGCTGTAATGGCGGCCCCTGACCAAGGTGTCATCATAATATGGAGGAGTCGGCGTCGGCGTATCAATATCAAACACCATGCTGAAACGGGGTGGGTGGCTGGGATCGGCCCCGGTTACCGTTGTTGCATCGGGGGATCGCCTCTCTTTCGCATTCTCCTGGGGGTTGCGTAGCGTTTCCCTCGCCGATTCCGGGACATACCCGTACCACCCCAGGCGTTTGTAGCCGCGGGCGACGATTTGTTGCGCGATCATCTGTCCGACCGCGAACTCGTCGCGCTGGATACAGTTCTGGGTCAAAAAGAGGTTGGTATCCACGTAGAGACAATGGGGCGTCAGTTCATCCACGTGTTTGAGGATGGACTCCGGGAGATGACCCGTCACAATCACGCCATCCAGATGATTTTCAACGAAGACGCGGGAATCATGACGCAGCGAGGCCTCGACATCTCCGATGCGAGCCATCACCACGACATACCCATCGACGGCCAGTCGGCTGTTGATCCCCAGAATCATTTCAAAAACGGACAGGTTGTCCATGGGCCTGTCCGGCGAGTTACGCAAAATAATGCCGATCTGCCGAGTCTGGTTGCTGCGCATGGATCGAGCGGCGGCACTGGGGCGGAACTTCATATCCGTGGCGACCTGCCGAATCAACCGGGCTTTTTCCTCCCGAATACGCATGCCGGGGTGGTTGTTGAGCACCCGCGACACGGTACTGGCCGCCACTCCGACACGATCAGCGATTTCCTGTAGGGTGCCCATAATATACTCGGCGGCGCGCGTTGAGAAAACGTTTTTTCAAGGCAACATTGAATATATCTCGCCTTGTGAAAAAGTCAATAGTGAATGCCGAAATTTTACAAAACAGCGGCGAAGGAGACCCGACATATGTATCATTCTCGCCATTGATCCGGGCAAATTCAAGAGCGTGGCTTGCATTTATCAAACGACCGACGGCTCGCATGAGTTCCGCGCGATCCGCACCACGCCGGCGGAAGTTCACGATCTGATCGTACAGACGCTGAGCGATGAGGAAGTAAACTTCCGGGGGCGGGGGCGGGGGCGTGTGGTGATCGAGGTCGGATCGGCGGCCGGTTGGGTGAAGGACTTGTGTGAAGCGTTGGGTGTGGAAATTCAAATCGCCAACCCCAATCACGAGGCGTGGCGGTGGAAGAATATCAAGCGGAAGAGCGACAAGGATGACGGGTTGAAGATGGCGAAGTTGTCGGCGATGGATCAGTTGCCCACGGTGACACTGCCCAAGAGCGAAGTGCGACAGTGGCGGAATCTGATCGCGTATCGGCACACGCTGGTGGGTCGTCGCACGGCGATCAAGAACAACACCCCCGCCGCCAACGCCATCGGCTCGACGCTCTTACGCCCCACGTCGCTCATCAACCCGCAAACGTATTGCTCCAGATGCTCGAACGTCGGCTGACGCGCA
>JBAYVY010000116.1:0-9833 GCA_041674345.1 Phycisphaeraceae bacterium
AACATGTACAAGATCGCCGGGGAACTGACGCCGTTCGTCATGCACGTCGCCGCCCGCACGCTGGCGACGCACGCCCTGTCGATTTTCGGCGACCACAGCGACGTGATGAGCGTCCGCATGACCGGCTTCACGATGCTCTGTTCCAACAGCGTTCAGGAAGCGCAGGACATGGCCGCGATCTCGCAGTGCGCCACGTTCAACAGCCGGTTGCCCGTGCTGCATTTCTTCGATGGTTTCCGCACCAGCCACGAAGTTCAGAAAATCGAAACCCTCAGCGATGACGACCTGCGAGCGATGCTCGATGACGGCTCGTTGCAGGCCCACCGTGATCGCGGCATGACCCCCGACAAACCCACCCTTCGCGGCACCGCCCAAAACCCCGATACCTTCTTCCAGGCACGTGAAGCAGCCAACCGTTTCTACACCGCCTGTCCGCAAATCGTTCAGGAGGCGATGGATCGTTTCGCCAAGCTGACCGGCCGGCAATACAAGCTGGTCGATTACGTCGGCGCGCCCGACGCCGATCGCGTCATCGTCATCATGGGCAGCGGCGCGGAAACCGCCGAGGAAACCATCGACTACCTCAACAAACGCGGCGAAAAGCTGGGCCTGTTGAAAGTGCGTCTGTACCGGCCGTTCCCTGTGGAACAGTTGATCGACGCACTGCCCGCCGGCGTGAAATCCGTCGCCGTGCTGGACCGCACCAAGGAACCCGGCTCCACCGGCGAGCCGCTTTACACCGATGTCGTCACCGCTTTGATGGAACAGGGCCGGATGGTGAAAGTGGTCGGCGGACGTTACGGCCTGTCGAGCAAAGAGTTCACCCCCGCGATGGTCAAGGCCGTGTACGACAACCTGAACGCCGCCTCGCCGAAGAACCATTTCACCGTCGGCATCAACGACGACGTGACCGGCCTGTCGCTGGCGGTCGATGACACCTTCGACATTGAAGCCGATGATGTGTCCCGCTGCCTGTTCTACGGGCTGGGCGCGGACGGCACCGTGGGCGCGAACAAAAACTCCATCAAGATCATCGGCGAGGAAACCGACAACTACGCACAGGGCTACTTCGTTTACGATTCCAAGAAGTCCGGCGCGATGACGACCAGCCACCTCCGCTTCGGCCCGCGCCCCATCAAGTCCATCTACCTCATCCGCAAGGCCGATTTCATCGCCTGCCATCAGTGGCAGTTCGTCGAACGGTACGACATTCTCGAACTGGCGGGCCGGGGCGCGACCGTGCTGCTCAACTCGCCGTTCCCGGCTGGCAAACTGTGGGACCAACTGCCCCGCGAAATGCAGCAACAGGTCACGGACCTCCAACTGAAACTCTACACCATCGACGCCTACGAAGTCGCGCACGCCACCGGCATGGGTCGCCGCATCAACACCGTCATGCAGACCTGCTTCTTCGCCATCTCCGGCGTGCTCGAACGCGAGGAAGCCATCACCAAGATCAAGGAAGCCATCCGCAAAACATATGCGAAAAAAGGCGATGAAATCGTCAAACGCAACTTCGCCGCGGTCGATCAGACCCTCGAACATCTGCACGAAGTGCCGATCGGCGGCGTGACCTCCAATCGCACGCGTCCGGCTGTCGTCTCGGACAAGGCCCCCGATCTGGTCAAGCGCGTCACCGCGATGATGATGGCCGGCAAGGGCGACCTGCTGCCGGTCAGCGCGCTGCCCGTGGATGGCGGCTGGCCCACCGGCACGACCCAATGGGAAAAGCGAAACATCGCCGAGGAAATCCCCGTCTGGACCGAATCGGTCTGCATCCAGTGCAACAAGTGCGCGTTGGTCTGCCCCCACGCGGCGATCCGCTCGAAAGTGTACGATCCGTCATCGCTGGCCGGTTCACCCGATGGTTTCCGATCCGTCGATTACAAAGCGCCGGACTTCAAGGGAAGCAAGTTCACCATTCAGGTCGCGCCGGAAGATTGCACCGGCTGCGGATTGTGCGTCTCGGTCTGCCCCGCGAAGAACAAGGCCGAGCCGAAACTCAAAGCCATCAACATGGAACGCCAGTTGCCCATCCGCGAACGCGAGGCGGCCAACTACGACTTCTTCCTCCAACTGCCCGACGTCGATCGCACGGCCATCGCCCGCATCGACGTCAAGGGGTCGCAATTCATGCGACCGCTGTTTGAATATTCGGGGGCGTGTGCCGGTTGCGGCGAAACGCCTTACGTCAAGCTGCTGACCCAACTGTTCGGCGACCGCATGTTGATCGCCAACGCCACCGGCTGTTCGTCGATCTACGGCGGCAACCTGCCGACCACCCCCTACTGCACCAACGCCGACGGACGCGGACCGGCCTGGGCCAACTCCCTGTTCGAGGACAATGCCGAGTTCGGCTACGGCATCCGCCTCGGCGTGGATTTCCAGTCCCACCGCGCCGCGTCGCTGCTGGTCGCACTGACTTCGCAGATCGGCGAACAGCTCGTCACGGCGATCACCACCAACGACCAGAACACCGAAGCCGGCGTCGTCAAACAACGCCGACTCGTCGCCGAACTCCGCACCAAACTCAAGTCGATCAATGACTCCAAAGCCAGGGAACTGGACAAACTGGCCGACTTCCTGGTCCGCAAGAGCGTGTGGGTTCTCGGTGGGGACGGCTGGGCCTACGACATCGGCTACGGCGGACTCGATCACGTCCTGGCGTCCGGTCGCAAAATCAACATCATGGTCCTCGACACCGAGGTCTATTCCAACACCGGCGGGCAGGCCAGCAAGAGTACGCCCATCGGCGCTTCGGCCAAGTACGCCGCGTCCGGCAAGGAAACCAACAAGAAAGACCTGGGCCTGATGGCCATGAGCTACGGCAACGTGTACGTGGCGCAGATCGCCATGGGCGCGAAGGACAACCATGTCGTCCAGGCGATGCGGGAAGCCGACAGCTATCCCGGCACGTCGCTCATCATCGCTTACAGCCATTGCATCGCGCACGGTTACGACCTGGTGCATGGCTTCGAGCAGCAGGAACTGGCGGTCAACAGCGGCATCTGGCCGTTGTATCGCTTCGACCCGCGACTCATCAGCGAAGGCAAGCCGCCGCTGCAACTGGACGCCAAGCCCGGCAAGGCGACGGTTCGGCAATACATGCAGAACGAGCAGCGATTCGCGATGGTCGAAAAGATCGACAAGACCCGTTTCGCCCGACTGGCCGAGGGTGCCGAACAGGCCGCGGCGCGGCGCGTGGCGATGTATCAGCAGTTGTCGCAACTGACCCGACACGCGAGCGTCCCCGGAAACGGCAACGGATCGGCGACGAACTGAGGCATGAATGGCAATGGCGAATGACGAAATCCGAATGACGAATCAAGCCCGAAGTCCGAAGCCCGAAACAAAGCCACGACCGCTGGTCGCGGTCTCCGTTTCGGACCTCGAGTTTCGGATTTGATTCGTCATTCGGATTTCGTCATTCGGATTTCAAAACAACCTCCGAGGTGCATATGGACCTGACGACGAATTACATGGGTCTGAAACTGAAGAACCCCATTCTGCCCGGTGCCGGCCCGATGGTGGATGATCTGTCGATGGTTCGCCGACTGGAGGACGCGGGCGCCCCGGCCATCGTCATGCACTCGCTGTTCGAGGAACAGATCGTCGGCGAGCAACTGGCGAATTACACCGCCACCGAGTTGCCGAAGGAGTATTACGCCGAGGCGCTGAGCTACCTGCCCGAACCGGAGGGCTTCCACCTGGGCCCCGATGAATACCTGGATCAGATCGGCAAGATCAAGAAGGCGGTGAGCGTGCCGGTGATCGCGTCGCTCAACGGCTCGACGACCGGCGGCTGGCTGGATTACGCCAAGCTGATCGCCGAGGCCGGCGCCGACGCTTTGGAACTGAACGTGTACGACCTGTCCATAGACCCCGCCCCCGGCATGCGAGACGCGCAGGTGATCGAGCTTCGCACGATCGACATGGTGCGGCTGGTCAGCGGCGCGGTGAAGATTCCGGTGGCGGTGAAATTGTCGCCGTTTTACACGTCGATGGGCCACTTCGCCGGTCAACTGGCGAAGAACGGCGCGAAGGGGCTGGTGATGTTCAACCGGCTCTACCAGCCGGACATTGATGTGGAACTGCTGGAAATGAAACGCACCAACCCCGTGGGGCTGGGCGACCTGAATCTGCGTCTGCGCTGGCTGGGCATTTTGTACGGACAGACCGGCGCGTCGCTGGCGGCCAGCGGCGGGATCACCACCGCCAACGAAGTGGTCAAGGCGATCATGGCCGGGGCGGATGTGACGCAGATGGTTTCCGCCCTGCTGCTCAACGGGCCGGAATACCTGGCCACCGTGCGCAAGAAGTTCGAGCAGTGGATGGAGGAAAAAGAATACGTCTCGCTATCGGATCTGCGCGGCAGCATGTCGATGAGCAAATGCCCGGACCCGATGGCGTATCAGCGCGCCAACTACATGAGAACGCTGATGAGTTGGCGCATGTGAACAGGAGAGTTCAAAGTTGCAAGTTCAATGTTCAAAGTGGTCGGATGATATTTTTTTCAACTTTAAACCTTGAACTTTGAACCTTGAACCGCAAACAGACTTGGGCCGTTCGGTTCGCGCAAACAGGAGCGAACGATTGGCAGCCGCCGCGAAGGGACAACTCGAATCCGATCAAGCGCGAGGACGCACCTCGCCGCCGGTCGAGGCCGCATTGCCCGGCCATGACACGCCGCAATCGCCGCGCCGACTGCGATGGCGTGTCACCGGCCAGGTGCAGGGCGTCGGCCTGCGTCCATATGTCTATCGTCTGGCGACGCTGCTGCGACTCCGCGGCTTCGTTCACAACGATGAACGCGGCGTGGTCATCGAAGCGCAGGGGCCGAGCGATGCGCTGGACGCCCTTGAACAGCGATTGCGCGATCAGCCCCCGCCGCTGTGCCGCGTCGATCACATCACTCGCCAGGCCGTCGATCCGCAATCCGACGAAAAAAGTTTCGCCATCCGAACCAGCCCTTCAACTTCCGGGGGCGGTGGCGTCACGGGCGTCACCCCCGACGCCGCGGTCTGCGACGATTGCCTCCGCGAACTATTCGACCCTCAAAATCGCCGCCACCGCTACCCGCTCATCAACTGCACCCACTGCGGCCCGCGCTACACCATCGTGCAGCGCGTCCCGTACGACCGCCCCAACACCACCCTGTCGCGCTTCGCCATGTGCGAACCCTGCGCCGCCGAATACGCCGACCCCCGGAATCGCCGCTTCCACGCCCAACCCACCGCCTGCCCCGACTGCGGCCCGCGATTGCAACTGGTCGATTCACAAGGCCGCCCGCTCGGCGGCGAACCGATCCCGCAAGTCGCCGCGATGCTGCGCGATCGCGCGATCATCGCCGTCAAAGGCATCGGCGGGTTCCATCTATGCTGCCGCGCCGATGACGCCGGCGTCGTCACGCGCCTGCGCCAACTGAAAAACCGCGACGCCAAACCCTTCGCCCTGATGGTGCGCGATCTGCCCACCGCCGAACGACTGGTCCACCTCAGCAACATCGCCATCGACGCGATGCGCAGCCCGGCCTGCCCGATCATACTCGCCCCCCGCTCGCAACAACTTTCGGGGGCGGGGGTGGTCGCCGAGGTCGCGCCGGGCATGCACCGTCTGGGCGTGATGCTGCCTTACACACCGGTGCATCATCTGCTGTTCGCCTGCGAACAAACGCCCGCCGTGCTGGTGATGACCAGCGCCAACCTGTGCGACGAACCGCTGGTGCGTGACAACGATGAAGCATTGTCGCGACTGTCGAATCTGTGCGATGCGATGCTCTGGCACGATCGCCCGATCCACCGCGGCGTCGATGATTCGGTGTTCATCGACTTCGGCGACAACGAACCGCTCCTCCCAGTCCGCCGCGCTCGCGGCTACGCGCCGCAACCCGTCGTCCTGCCTTCCCCATCCTTCCCTCAGTCCCTTAATCCCTCAATCCCTCAATCCCTTTCCCCCGGTCTTTGTCTCGGCGGCGAATTGAAAAACACCATCGCCGTCGTCCGCGACGGGCAGGCGATTCTTTCACATCATCTGGGCGACCTGAAACACCCCGCCGCGCTGGCCAACTTCAAACAGGCCGTCACCGATTTGTGCGACCTGGCGCGCGTCACGCCTCAATGGATCGCCCACGACCTTCACCCGGCCTATCTGTCCACGCTTCATGCACAACACCTGTCGCGTCAATGGGGCGTGCCGCTTTTCGCGGTGCAACACCATCACGCGCACGCCGCCGCCGTGCTGGCTGAACATCAGCATCCAGGCCCCGCGCTGGCCGTCGTGTGCGACGGAGTCGGCTATGGCACTGATGGTCAAATCTGGGGCGGTGAACTTTTGCTGGCCGGTTACAGCGACTTCGTGCGGCTGGCGCATTTGCGGCCGCTGAAACTTCCGGGGGGCGACGCCGCCGCGATCGACACCCGCCGCTGCGCCATGGCGATGTTGCAACAGGTGGTCGGCGACCCCTTCGCCGCCACCGGCGAGGCCGCCGCGCTTTACGCCGATTTCGAGCAGCGTCACGCCATCGGCGCGATGCTCGAACACAACGTCCGCACGGTCGCCACCACCGCCGCCGGGCGCTACTTCGACGCCGTGGCCGCGTTGCTGGGCCTTGCCGCCGTCAACCGGTTCGAGGCGCAGGCCGCGATGGCGCTCGAGGCCGCCGCCGCGCACGCAGCCCCACTCCAATCCGCCAACGACACCCCCTTGTTCCGCCTGACACCTGATGCCGCGATGACACAAATCGACCTCGTCCCGCTCATCGCCCGCATCCTCGAACTGAATCAAATGGGGCACGACCGCTCCGCGCTGGCCGCGATGTTCCACGAGCAACTCGCCCTCGCCTTCGCCGCCGCCGTCACGCAGGCGTCACAACACACCGGTATCCGCGTCGTCGCCCTGTCCGGCGGATGCTTCTGCAACCAACTGCTCACCGCACGACTGACCCATCATCTGCAATCACGCGGCTTCACGGTCCTGCGTCACACCCTCGTCCCGCCCGGTGACGGCTCGGTCGCCCTCGGACAAGCCGCCATCGCTTCCGCCCTTTTTGGAGGAACACACTGATGTGCCTCGCCGTTCCAGCCCGCGTCATTTCCCGTGAAGGCGACACCGCGACGGTCGATCTGCACGGCAACCGTCTGAACATCAGCGTCGTCCTCACCCCCGACGCCCAGGTCGGTGATCACGTCCTGCTCCACGCCGGTTTCGCCATCCAACGCCTCGACCCCCGCGCCGCCGAACAAACCTTCGCGCTCCTCGAAGAAATCGACAACGCCTCTTCCTCCAAGCCAAGGCAGAGCGAGTCTTTTCCGGGGGCGAGCGCCGCCTTGGGTTCCGAAGGCGGTGCCCCATGAACCATCGACGCATCGACCTGGCCCAGGCCCTTGAACAACTGCGGCAGGCCGCCGCCGCGCTGCCCGCACAACTTCCAACCGCGGTGTTCATGGAAGTCTGCGGCACACACACCATGGCCGCCTTCCGTTGCGGCCTGCATTCGCTGATGCCGCACAACGTCTCGCTGCTGTCCGGTCCCGGCTGCCCCGTCTGCGTCACCGCGCAGGGCGACATCGACCTGCTCATCGAACTGGCCGCCGACCGCCCCGTCACGCTCTGCACCTACGGCGACATGATGCGCGTGCCCGGACATCACGGCTCGCTCGAAAAAGTGCGCGGACAGGGGGCCGATGTTCGCATCGTCTATTCCGCCACCGACGCCGTGCGTTTCGCAACCGATCACCCCGACAAACAAATCGTCTTCGCCGCGATCGGCTTTGAAACCACCGCCCCCGCCACCGCCGCCGCCGTGAAATCCGCCGCCGATCTCAATCTCAAAAACTTCTCCGTCCTTTCGCTGCACAAGCGCGTCATGCCCGCGCTGACCGCGCTGCTGTCCGGCGGTTCGGTGAAAATCAACGGCCTGATGCTCCCCGGTCACGTCGCCGTCATCACCGGCTGGCAACATTTCGCGCCGCTGGTCGATCGTTTCAAAATCCCCTGCGTTGTCAGCGGTTTCGAGCCGGTCCATATGGCTGCGTCACTGGCGACCCTTGCCGAGATGACGCTCGAACAGCGCGCCGATCTGGTCAACCTCTACCCCGAAGCCGTCACCGCCGAGGGAAACCTCGTCGCGCAACGCCTGATCGATCACGTGTTCCAACCCTGCGTCGTCCGATGGCGCGGCCTGTGCGACATCCCCGACTCCGGCCTGGAACTCCGCCCCGCGTTCCAATCCTTCGACGCCATGCGACGCTACGCACTGGTTCGCCCCGCCGATGACGAAAACCACGCCTGTATCTGCGGCAAAGTCATCACCGGCTCCGCGCAACCCGCCGACTGCAAACTCTTCGCCAACGGCTGCACCCCCGTCCACCCCCTGGGCCCCTGCATGGTCTCCAGCGAAGGCACCTGCGCCGCATGGTTCAAACACCGACGAAACAAATGAACAGCAAAACAACAAAACAGCAGAACAACAGAACATCGCATGAAGCGGTCTGCATGTTCTGCTTTCAGGAAGTGCCATGAAAACTCAACTTTCTTCCAAACCCGGCGACCAGATCGTTCTCGCCCACGGCGGCGGCGGACAACTCACCGATGAATTGCTCCGCGACATCATCCTCCCCCGTCTCGACGAGCCGCCCCTTGAAACCATGCTCGACTCGGCCATTCTTTCGCCCACGGGCAACGATCGTCTCGCGCTCACCATCGACAGCTATGTCGTATCGCCCTGGAAGTTTCCCGGCGGCGACATCGGCCGCCTCGCCGTGTGCGGCTCGATCAACGACCTGGCCGTCGTCGGCGCCAGGCCCGTCGGCCTGGCGCTGTCGCTGGTGCTCACCGAGGGCTTTGAAAAATCCGACCTCGAACACGTGATGGATTCCATCGAGCACGCCGCCGATGAAGCCGGCGTCAACGTCGTCACCGGCGACACCAAAGTCGTCGGGCACGATCAGGGCGACGGCATCCTCATCACCACCAGCGCGCTCGGTCGCATCAGCGGTTCGCACACCCTCAACCCCGATCTTGTCCAGCCCGGCGACGTATTGCTCATCAACGGGCCGGTCGGCGATCACGGACTGGCGGTGATGATGGCCCGCGAGATGCCGAGGATGCAGACCGCCGTCCGCTCCGATGTCGCGCCGCTCAACGGTCTGATCGAACACCTGCTCGACGAACTGGGCCACGCCATCGTCTTCATGCGCGATCCGACGCGCAGCGGACTGGCCGGCACGCTCGCCGATCTGGCGCGTTCCGCGGCATTGCATATCGTCATCCATGAAAGCGACATTCCCGTCCGCCCCGAAACGCGACATGCCGCCGATCTGCTCGGGCTGGACGTGCTGGAATCGGCCAACGAGGGCAAGTTCCTCATGGTCGTGCGTCCCCACGCCGCCGGAAAGGCGCTGCATCTGTTGCACCAGCATCAACTGGGACAGGACGCGGCGATCATCGGCAAAGTCGATGACGACGAATCGCTGGCCGGCGTATGTGAACTGCTGACCGACATCGGCGGCCGCCGCGTCCTGACCAAACCCTACGGCGAACAGTTGCCGAGAATCTGTTGACCCTGAGAAATGAATTCACCACGGAGTTCACGGAGAACACGGAGAAAAAATTGAAAACAGTTTGTATCTTTTTTCCTTCTCCGTGAACTCAGTGTTCTCCGTGGTGAATTCTCAACAAAGGACTCCCCCATGATCGCAGCCAACCCCAAGTACCCGCCCCCCAGCGAAGACAAACGCTGGAAAATCGTCGAAGCCACCATGCGACGCAACGGCTATCAGCGCGACGCGCTGATCGAAACCCTGCACACCGTGCAGGAAAGTTTCGGCTGCCTC
>JBAYVY010000117.1:0-9817 GCA_041674345.1 Phycisphaeraceae bacterium
AAGAAGAACGTCGAGGAAGGCAAGCAATTCCTCGCTGACAACGCCGAGAAGGAAGGCGTGAAGACCACCGCCAGTGGTCTCCAGTATCAGGTGCTGACCGAAGGCACCGGCGCCCAGCCCAAGGCATCCGACACCGTGACCGTCAACTACGAGGGTAAGCTGCTCAACGGCACCGTGTTCGACAGCTCCTACAAACGAGGCCAGCCCGCCACGTTTCAACTCGATCGCGTCATCCCCGGCTGGACCGAAGGCGTCCAACTGATGAAAGAAGGCGGCAAGACCCGTCTGTTCATCCCGTCGAAACTGGCCTACGGCGAACAAGGCGTACCCAACGGACCGATCCCGCCGCATGCCACGCTGATCTTCGACGTGGAACTGGTCAAGATCGCCCCGGCCAAGACCGAGGAAGCCCCGAAAACCGAAGAACCGGCCAAGCAGTAATAGCCGTCTCGGAATAAACCACAGAGGCCCAGAGACACAGAGCATGAAAACAGAAAGTCAGAACAGCAAAACAGCAGAACACGCTGCGGTTGAATCGGAATGTTGTGCTTTTCTGCTGTTTTGATGTTTTAGTTTTCCCCTCTGTGTCTCTGTGCCTCTGTGGTGGATTTTTTCCGAGAGGACTCCCATCGCCAGGCCGCAAGCGGCAAAAGCAAAAGCCCCGCACTTTTGTGCGGGGCTTTTTTGTTGCTGCGTATTGTCACCGGCGATTGATTCAGAAGCCGGGCAGGTATTTTTTCTCGGCCTTGAACATCTCCAGCGTCATCGCCTTGATCTGGCGGGGCGTCAGCAGCGCGGCGGTCATCGGGTCGAGCATCAACGCATGAATCGCCGCTTCCTTGCATTTGTTGATGCAGGCGTTGGCGGCCAGGTCGAACATCGCCATGTTGCCCGCGCAGATGTGCGCCATCTGCGGCGGCAGCGCGCCGTAGCGCGTCGGGTTGATGCCGTTGCCGTCGATCATGCACGCCACTTCCACGCAGCCGTCGCCGTCGAGGTTGCTGATGAGTTTGCCCGCTTCGCCCTTGTTGGTTTTGCCGGGTTGCGAGGCGTGGTTCATCACGTTGCCGTAGATGCGGAACGGCACATTCTTCTCGCGGGCCTCGATGATCCATGAGCCGTATTCCCACGAGCGTTCGAGTTTCACCGCTTCTTCGCCCCTGACCAGACGGGCGCGCTGGGCATCGGCGTTCTTGCGCCAACCGGGCCAGTTGGTGGCGTAGAACCGGCTGCCGCCGTCGTAGCAGGCGCGAAGCAGTTGGCGACCGTCGTCATTCTTGCGGTAGTACGGCAGGTACTCCGACAGGTGGCCGGACGATTCGGTGATAAACGCGCCGAAATGCAGGCACATGTCCTTGCGAACGATGTCGTTGATCTTCCACGGCTTGGGGGCGCCGTTGTCGCGGGCGTCGTGGCTGGTGCCGCCGGCTTTGAACTCCTTCGCCGCCTCGGCCAGTTCCTTCTCGAACTTTTTGTGGAGCACGGTGGAATACAGGTCTTTGCCCTTGTGTTCCAGTTTGGTGAACCACGCCAGGTGATTGATGCCGGCACATTCCCAACGCATTTCCTCGTAGGGCACGCCGGCGTAACCGGCCAGCAGGTGGCTGGTGCCCTGCACGCTGTGGCACAGGCCGACCACCGGAATCTCCGGCACGGCGCGTCCGGCGGACAGGCACATGATGTTCATCGGGTTGGTGTAGTTGAGCATGATCGCCTTGGGGCACAGTTCGCGCATGTCGCGCAGAATATCGAGGAACACCGGCACGGTGCGCAGCGACTTGAACAACCCGCCTGGGCCGATCGTATCGCCGATGCACTGATCCACGCCGTACTTCAGCGGAATGTCGTTGTCGAACTCGACGCAGGCCGTGCCGGACACTTCGACGCAGCAGATGGCGTAGTCGGTGCCGGGCAACACTTCGCGGCGTTTGGCGCTGCTGCGCACGGTCCAGCCGTCCGCGCGTCCGGTTTCCTGGATGACGCGGGTGATGACCTTGTGCATCATGCCCAGCCGCTTGGCATCGACATCGACCAGGCGGATTTCGCCGCGCTCGGCGCCGGGCATCAGCAGAATGTCGCAGCACAGGCGCGGGCAGAAACCCGAACCGGCTCCGAGAAACGTGATGTTGATCGGACGATTGACCTTGCCGTCCAGCCCCTTTTGTGAATCGGCGGCCTTGGAATGGGCGGCGTGCCCCACGGCTTGCGATACGGTCTTCTTGGCCATTGCTGAAAAACTCCTGTTGGGTGAAAAATCCAATCTGTGACAATTCCAAATATCTTCACCCGTGAATCAACGCATTACAAGCGACGTTTCGTGATTTTCATGGTACATTTTGTGACATGCCCAATCGCGTGATCCATCTCGAACAGGGCACGGCCCTCTGGAACATCGTCAGCTACGGCGGCGAACGCCACCCGCACGGCAAGCATTGGTGGCACGACAACCGCCATCGCCAGCCGTTCGGACAGGTCGTCGTCCAATACATCGACGCCGGTCGCATGACGCTGATCGAACACAGCCGCCGCTTCGCCGTCGAGGCGAACATGGCGGCGATCCTCACCTACGGCGACGACTCGCAATATGGTTTGCTTCCCGATGCGATTCCGGATCGGCAGGGTTGCCGCACGCGATGGGTGCTGCTCGAAGGCGCGGGCCTGCCCGAACACATCCACGCCCTGCGAAGCCGGTTCGGTTCGGTGTTCGACTTCAAACACGATCGCGGCGTCTCCAACGCCATGCGCGATCTGGTCAAACTCGCCGACCCCCGCACCCCCGGCACCCCCGGCACCCCCGGAATTCCCGGCGGACGCGACGTGCTGGCCATCGCCGACCACGTCCATCGTCTGGTCATGCGGTTGTTCGAGTTCGGCCTGCGCACGCGATATGCCGCTCAATCGCCGGTCGAACGCGCCATCGACGAATTGTTGCGCGATCCGCTTTCGCCGGTTTCGATGAAGGAACTGTCGCAGCGTCACGGCATCAGCCGCGAACATCTGACCCGGCTGTTCCGCCGGCGCGTCGGTCGTTCACCCGGTCAATTTCTCGCCGATGCCCGGCTGGAACGCGCCTTGTCGTTGTTGCGCGAGACGCACCTGCCGGTCGCCGCCGTCGCGCGACAGGCCGGTTATCACAATGTCCACACCATGACCCGGCAAATCCGCGCCGCCGCCGGACGATCTCCTTCCGCCGTGCGACTCGACGCCGAACCCAACCGATGATAAGTTACTCGTCCCTGCTTTCACACAAAATCGGAGACCCCGTCATGGCACAGGTTCGCTACGCTGATTCGCACGAATGGCATGTCCTCGAAGGCGGCATCGTCACCATCGGCATCTCGCGTTTCGCCGTCGATGAACTGACCGATGTCACCTTCGTCGAACTGCCCGCCCCCGGAACGAAAATCCAAGCCGGCGGCAGCATCGGCGAAGTCGAATCCGTCAAGGCGACCAGCGAAATCTATTCCGGCATCAGCGGCGAGATCGTCGAAATCAATCAGAAGGTCGTCGATGATCCGTCCATGCTCAACGCCGACCCCTCCCCCACCGGCCCGGCGTGGCTGGTCCGGGTCAAACCCTCCAATGTCGCCGAACTCGACGCCCTGCTCGATGAAAAAACGTATCAGGCGAAGTACCCCGCGGCATGACGCGCCCCGGCGGGGCCAATTAATTGGCCCCGCCGTCACTTCATCAGATTCTCCAGTATCCACTGGTAATGCGGATAGCGCGGATCATCCGTTCCGGATAGCGCGATCGCCCGGCGGATCGCCTCGACCGCCCGGTCGCGTTCACCCTTGAACTGATACCACATGCACAATCCCGCCCACGGCTGGGCGTTGGCCGGCGCAAGTTCAACCGCTTTGTCCAGCCACTGTTTGGCCTGGTCGATTTTCAATCCCGCGTTGATCGCCAGGATCGCCGCGTCGGTCAGCACGTCCCACTGGTCCGGCTTCAGCGTCATCCAGTGTTCCTCCGCCGCCAGCGCCGTGTCCATCTTCCCCATCGTGATCGCCGCGTCGATGTAATCCCGCAACAGTTGCGTGTCGGTGATCGCCGCCACGTCCAGCTTCTCAAACTGCTTGTACGCCAGAGGCCACTGCCGCAGCTTTACATACACCTGCCCCAGTTCCGCCGCCAGCGCCGGGTCGGTTTCACCGGCGTCCGCTTTTTCCCGCAACGCATCGGCCCGGTACTGCAACGCATCGGCGCTTTCCAGTTGCCCGATGCGATGTTCGTACCAGTCGCCGATGTGAAAATCGACGGAGTTTTCCCGTGCATATTTGAGATATTCCGCCGCTTTCCGGGGGTTGCCGCGCTCGGCTTCGACCACGCCGAGTATCGCAAACGGCCCGGCGTTGCGGGGCCAGTATTCCAACGCCAGCCGCGCATGTTCCGCCGCGACATCCAGCAGTTCACTTTTGAGCTTGGGGTTGCCCTCGGCCTTGAACGCCGTCTCCAAAACCGAGTTGGCGAAAAACGCCTGAAACCGTCCGCTGTTCGGATGATAGCTGACGGTGTAACCCTGAAGCGTCTGATTGTCATGCCACGCGGGAATGTACAGGAACGACACCACCGCCCAAACCACGATGAGCACGACCCAGGCGGGGGCACTTAAGTGCCCCCGCCGGCGGGGGGAATTAATTCCCCCCGCCACCGCCAGCATCACAAACAGCGACACCGGCATCAACAACCGTTCCGCGAAGATCGTCCCGATCAGCATCACCGTGTTCGATGGGATCGCCCACGCGATCGGCAAACACAACAGCGGCCCCAACGCATCGCTCCGCTTCCGCCACGCCAGAATCACCCACACCCCCCACGCACCGCAGATCAATAACCCCCCGATCACCAGCGGATCGTCCAGCCGATCCGTCGGCATCAACATCCGCGGTGAATAGTCCGGCGAACCGGCGGGAGCAATGAATTGCCCCCGCCGTGATTCAGCGGGCCAAACCATCAGCCGACCCGCCTGGCCGATCAGTTTCACCGGCGTCACCAGGCGTTCGCTCGCATTGGCCAGCACCATCGGATTGTCCATATCCGACAGTCCGCCGCGAAACGCATCCTTGGGGATGTTGTTCGACATCACCCACCGCTGCCCCGCCGCGACCAGCACGACCACGCCGACGCACACGGCGGTCGCAATGAATTGCGACCGCGGGCGGGGCCAATTAATTGGCCCCGCCCCCGCCCCCGCCCTTCTCCACATCGCCAGTTCAATCACCCCCAGCATCGGTGCCAGCAGATAACCCGACTCCTTGCACAACCCCGCCAGCAGCACCACCAGCGCGATGATCGCCCCGCGTCGCCATATCCCTACGGCGGGGGCAATTAATTGCCCCCGCCCCCGCCAACGAAGCCACAACCCGATGCCCAGCACCGTGAACATCATCGCCATCGTGTCCGCCCGCCCCACCATCGAACTGACCACCTCGACATGCAGCGGATGCACCGCGAAACCGATCCCCACCAAGGCGGGGGGAATTAATTCCCCCCGCCCCCGGAAGTTTGGGCGGGGGCACTTAAGTGCCCCCGCCAACCACGCCACCATCGCGCACAGTCCCGCATACAACATTAAATCAATCAGGTGAAACCACATCGGCGACCCCAGCCCCGTCTGCACCTGCAACCAGTAGGTGAACTGCGTCAGAGGCCGGCTGATCGGCACACTCGCGCCGCGGGGCCACCATTGCGAAATCCACACCGTCAGCCCGAACCACGGATCATGCAGTCGCGTATCGCCGGCGATCGCCACGTCATCGTAAACGAAACCGTGATGCACCACCGGCGCGAATAACACCAACGCGACCAAAGCGCTCACGGCGGGGGCAATGAATTGCCCCCGCCCCCGGAAGTTTGGGCGGGGGCACTTAAGTGCCCCCGCCGTATTGGGACTTACCTTGTTCATCGCTTCAAGTACCGCTTATACGGCACGCCTTCCATAAACGCCTTCTTTTCGTGCGCAAAACGAATCGCCTGTTCCAAATCCACCAACACCCGCGTGTGCGGATAATCCCGATGATCGTCGCAAATGCCGTGACGCTCCGCCTGCGTCATCGTGTACCGGCAAGATAACCGGCATTGCTTCTCATCACGGATGCACCCGTCAAAATAATCCTTCCGCTTCGACTCGCGCCAAAACGGAACCCGACGGGGGCAATTCATTGCCCCCGCCCCCGGAACCCCCGGAACCCCCGGAACCCGGCGGGGGCAATTCATTGCCCCCGCCGTAGATTGCGCCTCCAGCACATCATTCACCAGTTTCGCCACGCTGCCGTGCAATTGCCGCATCATCGGGCCAAGGTTCCGGCCCACCGGCAAGTAACCCTCGAAGTGGTAATGATTGTCCAACAACGTCACGACCCACGTTTGAAAGCCGTACTTCGCGGCGTAATGGTCGAAGCGATCCCAGAAGATTCCCTTGGCCTGTTCGGATGCGAATGCGGGATATCGGTCCCGGCATCGGGCGGTGATGAAATAGACCTGATTGTCAACGTACCAGTGTTCGCTGCGATGTTGTCCGTGATAGACCTCGTGGGAGGTCGTGGAGGATTTGACGATGCGCTGCATGCCAGCAATATATCCACTCCTCCGGGGGCACTAAAGTGCCCCCGCCGAATCCGCGCGCCCGGCGGGGGCGGCGGGGGCGATTCATCGCCCCCGGAGTGATTGAACGCCCAAACGAAAGGGCCGACCGTCGCAGACAGTCGGCGCATCGGCACGTGAAGTGGTTCCCCTTACGCCACCTCAAGCATCTCGCTGAACTGACTGATACGCACCTTGTTTCCGGTGGGCATGGTGACCACGAACTCCAACCGACCCCCGATGGCTTCGATCAGCCGCGTCAGCGTACTGACCTGGATATCCTCGGCGTGTTCCAGTTTGGACAGGTTGGCTTGTGAGACACCCAGCAGCCCGGCCAGTTCCATCTGCGTCAGCCCCGCCGCCTTCCGCAGTTCAGCCAGCGCCATATCCGTCAGCATCGCCCGTGCCGCCGCCTCGTTGCGTTGGCGGCGTTCGGGGTCCATCTTCCGTCGCAATTCATTGAAGTTTCGCGCCATCACAGCAGCCCTTCCTTTCGTAGCTGGGCCAGGTGTTCATCATACAACCGATCCGCCAACGGAATCATTCGTTCGTACCACCTCTTATCACCGGTCTTATTGCCGCCGATGAGCAGGATCGCACTCCTGCGGGGATCAAAGGCGAACAGCACACGGTACGGTTCTCCCCGGTGTTGCACCCGCAGTTCTTTCAGATGACATGCTTCGATCCGTTGACCGTATCGACGCCCGGACGTCCCAGCGCGGGGCCGACCTTTTCAAGAATCATCACCATTCGGTCCACCGCATCCTGTTCGTCCGCGTCCAGCGTGTTCCACCACTGCCCGAACTCATCGGTGAACTCGATTGGCCACATGCCGATCATTATAACCTGTCGGTTATATCCGGCAAATGGCAAAGTGATATTTCATCAGGTCAGCCCCGGACCCCCGGAGTGATTAAACACACCAACGAAAGGGCCGACCGTCAAAGACGGTCGGCCCGAAGGGTTCGCAATCAATCGGCGTTCAGACTTTTAGTTCAGCGGCACCAGAATCACATCATTATCCTGCACCTTGATCTGATCTCGTCCCAAAGTGGGTTTGGCCGGTGTAGGAATTGTGCCGGAAGATGTGTCATCTTGTCCATAGATGCTGTTCTTCTGAGGCCCCTGGAAGGCATCGGTACTCCAAGCGACATGCCCATCACCAGCCAGGATTTCCTGCCCTTCGCCACTGGAGTGGTTCTTGCTATTGGCTTTGGCCTTATCCGATGCATCACTCTTTTTAGTCACGTCAGACGCGGAAGTAGTGGGGAGGATATTGCAGCCATTCTTGTCCGCCAGAAGCACATAGTCCGTCTTAACGTCCGCACTCCAGTTTCGTCCGATCTTGGCGTCAAACATGTTGACCGGCGAATAGGACAAGTGCTTGTCCACACTTCCGGTCGGGCCTTTCAGAAAGTCCGTGGTGGAGGATCGGGTCGCGTTTATCGTGCCACCTTCGGTGGTGGTCAGGGGGTCTCGCACGTCCCCGCTGGAGGGACAAATCCAGCTTTTGACGTCCGTCGATCCGTCCTTCACCAATATCCACAGGGAACCTGTAATGGCCCCGTTGATCGGGCCACCGTTGCTGCCGGTCTTGTCCCATAAGGTCAGAGTAGTCGAGGTGCTTAAACGAGTCGCACTGGTGTCGAACACGATATCGGGGTCGATCGGCGTAGCCGCATCAGGCCCCTTCGGAAAAGCGCTGTCATTGTTGATGGAATAAGTGTACATCGCCTTGTAGATGCCGCTGAGGTTGGTGGCGCAGAGGGTGCGGTTGGCGCTTTCGCGGGCGCGATTCAGGCCGGGCAGCAGGATGCCGAGCAGCAGTGCGATGATCGCAATGACCACCAGCAATTCCACCAGCGTGAACCCCCGGAAGGAAGCCCCCCGGAAGGAAGCCCCCCGGAAGGAAGAACCATTTTGAGTTTTCATGACAGATGCTCCTTGAGTAAAAAAATGCACTTCGCAAAACTTGGATCGGCATGGTCAGAGGTCACGTTGGCGCGGGCGCGATCGAACGCCGATCACTCTTTCGGCGGGGGCAATTAATTGCCCCCGCCCCCCGCCCCCGCCCCCGGACGCCCCCGGAAGTAAGTCATGCCCGGAACAAGCCCTTGCGTTGGTGGACGCGGGCCGGTGGGTGCCAACCGCTGTCTGAATGAACTCCATGTCAATCTTTGACATCCGTATTGATCCGCCCCCCGGAAGTAAGTTCCCGGAATAATCCCCCGGAATCAACCCCCCCCGGAAGCAGTCCCGGAAGCAGTCCCGGAAGCAGTCCCGGAAATAACCCCTGGAATTAATCGGCAAACACTCCGGGAGCACTGAAGTGCCCCCGCCGGCCCCGGAATGCGAAATAGTTCCGCGAGCAAAGGAGCTTTGCTTGCGGAGCGACGGATGGCAGGTTTCGTGTGTGAGCAGCGGGAAGAAAGCCGGATTAAGGAATGAAAAATAGCGGGATAAACGGTCGCTGTGTCCACACGTCTCTGTCAATCCACTCAGTAATATATCCCACGCCGGACCTCATTGTCAAGCTGGGTAAAAAAATAACACTTTCATCGTAATAGGGCAATAATCCTTTTAAGAGGCATTGTGCTTTCCGGGGCGGGGGTGGGGGCGGGGGCGGCCATTGAAAACGCCAAAGTCACCGGTACCGTCTCCGAAAAAGACGGTGTCCGCTGGCTCGCCGCCACTCAACTCGAGATCCCCTCCCAGTAGCAACGCCTTTCCCGCGTTCACGTTTCGACCCTCCCGACAATTCATTCATTCCTCCACGCCGAGCCGGTCAGTCCGGCCCGGCTTTTTCCCAACCCTGCTTCGCCCGGGCGCATGCCATGCCATGCCACGCGGGGTTTGAATTCGTTCACACCCGCTGTTTTCCCATGAAAACAAGCACGAAGGACACGAAGAAGCACGAAGTCGAGAGATCGTATTTAAGTTAAATACGATCCTTTCTTCGTGCTTCTTCGCGCCCTTCGTGTTAACCCGAGTTCGGGACAAGCACGCCGAATCCGCCTCCCGTGAAGCCGCCCGGCTCGTTTCAGCCGGCGCTCTCCGCCCGGCCTAATTCACATTTTTCACCGGTATTTTCCGAATGGAACGCGGTTGACGATGACTTTGTTTTCACTGAAAACAAAGTCATTGACGGACCCCCAAAATCGCAAGTCGGCTTGGGTGACTTTTTTCGGGATATTCATTTATCCCGAATTCGGGTTGTTCAATCATCTGGTGG